>CAZTZW010000287.1:0-4443 GCA_964618085.1 uncultured Elusimicrobia bacterium | reverse complement strand
AGGCCAGCAATATGGGCCATGTCCACTACGAGATGAGCACCTGCTTCTTGGGCGGGTGGATGCGGCCCACGTCGATGAGGGAGTAGATGATCTGCTTCGTGTCGGTGGTCTGGGCCATGGTGTCCTCTTAGAGTGAGTCGAAAAATGGACCGGCGATCCGTCGGGCGAGCCAGATGAGTCCGCAGAAAGTGGTCACGAAGCCGGTGACGGCGCCCACGTAGAACAGCGATTCATGGGGGCCGGCCAGGAGGCTGCCCTCGCCATGATGCTGAGGGTCCTGGCGCGCGACGCCCTGGCCGAGCATCAGGCCGAAGATGGAGAAGAAGCCGGCCATGAACTCGGTCACGGGAGCCGTCCGTGGAAGAGGGCGGCGGCGGACTCGGCGGTGGCGGCCTCGGCCATGACCTCGTTGAAGGCTTTGACCTTGGCGTCGGTCGCGCCGTAGCGGAAGGCGACGACGGGGATGCCTGCGGCGGTGAGCGCGGCGTCCACGTTCTTGGCGTGGTGCGGCTTGTCGTCGACGAAGACGACGCGGGCGGGCTTGATGCCGGCCGCGGCGAGGAAGGCGACGAGCGCCTTGCCCTTGTCGGGGCCGTCGCCCACGAACATGACGCCGCCCTTGTAGCCTTCGGCGCGGCCCTTGGGTCCCGAGCGGGAGAGGTCGTAGCCGGCGTCGCGGAACTGGCGCATCGTGGCCTCGAAGTCCTCGAGGCCGCGGGCGGTGAGGGCCATGACCTTGAAGCCGGCCTTCTGGGCGCGCTGCACGAGGGCGGGCGTGCCGGCCTCGACGGGCTTCACCTTGGACCGCTTGAGGCCCTCGGTCCAGATGTCGCCCATGCGCTTCTCGGCTTCCGAGGCGGACGCTCCGTCGCGCTCGAGAGCCTTCTCCACGTAGTAGATCCACTGGTCGGAGTAGAGGTTTCCGACGGGCTCGAGCAAGGTGTTGTCGACGTCGAAGACGAGCAGGGTCCCCTTGGTCAACTCGGGCTCGATGGCGGACATGGACTGGATCTCGCGGACCTCGGCGGAGGCCAGGGCGGCCAGCAGGAGCAGGACGGTCATTTGATGTGGAGGCGCTTCGGGTCGAGCTTGGTGCGCAGGAGGTCGATCTCGCGGGCGAAGGGAGCGGGGGTGACGCCGACGGGCTCCTTCTTCTTGAGCGTCCAGCCCACGTTCTCCTGCACCTGCTCGAAGGTCACGCCGGGGTGGAGGGCGGCGAGGCACAGCTCGCCGCTGGCGTCGGGTTCTAAAATACCCATATTGGTAATCACGCGCGAGACGCGCTTGCCGTGGGAGGTGATGAAGTCGACCTTGGCGGGGAAGGCGCGCTTGTCGAGCTTGGTGACGATGAGGACGCGCTGGGCGTGGGTCGCGATCTCCGACGCGCCGCCCGAGCCGGGCAAGCGGACCTTAGGCGCGTCGTAGGGGCCGACGACCGTGGTGTTGATGTTGCCGAAGCGGTCGACCTGGGCGCCGCCCAGGAAGCCGATCTGGATCTTCCCGTTCTGCAGGAAGGACTGGAAGATGTCGGCCATCGACGTGATCATCAGCGAGCCGGTGACGAGCGCGGGGTCGCCGATGGAGGGGGGGACGCGGTCGGGCTGGGCGCCGACGGCGCCCGACTCGTAGATCAGGGTCATGTTCGGCGCGTGCGTGGCGCGCGCGAGGTTGCAGGCGAGGTTGGGCAGGCCGATGCCCACGAACACCACGTCCCCGTCCTTGATCTCACGGGCGGCGAGCACGCACATCAGCTCGTTGAGGGTGAAATCCGTGGCGGCCTCGGCGGTCGGCGTCATAGGACGATTCTAGCGTTTTTGGGCTAGGTCCGTCATGTCGCGGCGGTTACTAACGATAATCTTTGCTCTGGCGCAGTTACTAACGATAATAATGCCAACGATAACCACTAGCGCTGGCTCCAGTCGGGGGTCAGAGGCCGGGGAAGCGGCGGATGGCGGCGCACTGCTCGTTGGTGAGGTCCGCGGACTTGGACTTGGGGTCCCGCGCGGACTCCTTGTTGGACATGAGGTTGGGGGAGTCGTCGACGTGGCCGACGTCGCCGAGGACGTGGGTGAGCTCGTGGGCGAAGGTGCTGTAGCTCGGCTGCTCGTCGTTCTTCCGGTTCGTGTGGTCGCGGTACTCCTGGTCGTACGTGATCCAGAAGGTGTCGCGCAGGAGTCCCGCCTCCGGGAAGACCGGCGTGAGGTCTCGCGCGGAAGACGCGTTGTAGGCCAAAGCCGTGGAGGGGATGGGGCCCCTGGTGGTGGGGGTGGATCCATTGGCGAAGAGGAGGCCGAGCGGGCGGCGCTTGTGGATCTTTCGGTCGGACATCACGGTCAGTTTGGTGAGGCCAGTACTGCCGTTGAGCCGCCGCAGGCCTTCCGGGGTCCAGCGGACGATGTGGACCTCGGCTGGACCGATGCCGACGCGGCATTGCATGAGGATTGCCGCCGCCTTGCCGAGGGATTCCTCCAGTCTCCCGCCTTGCCAGCCGGAGCCGCTCTCCATGAGGAAGGACAGTTGCGCGAACTTCATGGGGGCCCGTTCCAGACCCGGACGGACGGGGACGCTGAACGCGGGAGGGGGGTAGGAGCCGGGGTTCATGACGTAGCGGCCCAAGGTCTCGAACATGGGCTCGTCGTTCGCCCGGACGGGCGACGCGAAAAGGGCCAGGGCCAGGAGGAGGGGGGCTCCCATGTCTACAGGGTAGCCCCGGAGCGCCGTTTCGTCAACGGCCTTCTAGAACGGGAAAACGATCTGCGGGCAGGTGATGACCGGCGAGCCGAAGGGGTCGCCCGGGTTGGCGGGCGCGGTGCTGGCGGCGCGGCGGTACTCGGTGCCGTCGTTGCAGCGGTACAGGCAGTCGTCCTTCTCCATCCCGTAGAGGCGGCACATCTTGCGGCCGGCCAGGACGAGGTCCTTGGCGGGCTTGGCGGGCACGGCCTTCACCGGGGCGGCGACGGGCGCGTCCTGCTTCTTGAGGAGGTCGAGCACGACGGTCTCGAAATCGGTCGAGGCGGCGGGTTTGGCGGAAGCGGGGGCGGCGAGGAAGGCGGCGGCCAGCAGGGCGAGGAGGGAGGTTCTCATGGAGAGATTCTACCGCATTACCGGCGACGGGAATCAGGTTGTCTTCGGGGCGCTCCGGGGCTATACTCCGGTCGTATTCAACAGGAGACCCCCATGAGCAGTCCCGATGAGAAGCGTGCCGAGCTGATCGCCAAGGCGCTGAAGGACCCGGCCTTCAAGGCCGAGCTGCTGAAGGATCCCGCCGCGGCCATCGAGAAGGCTTCGGGCCTGAAGCTGCCGGCCGGCATCACCGTGAAGGTGGTCGAGGATTCGGCGAGCGTCGTGCACCTCGTCTTGCCCGCGGCGTCGTCCAAGCCCCTGGGCGACAAGGAGTTGGGAAAGGTCGCCGGCGGAGCCGCCTTGAACACGCAGAACATGTGCGGCTGGGACTCCACGCGCGGCAACTGCAACTTCTAGCGGCTAGAGGTCGCCGGCGGCCTTCAGCTCGTCGTAGCGCGCGGGGTGCTTGGTCTTGAACTCCGCGAGCAGCGACTTGCGGTGCGCTTCCCAGGAGGCGGCCGAGGCGCCGAGCTTGCGCGCCTTGCCGTCGGCGACCAGGAACTGCCAGATGAGCTTGCCCTCGGCCTTCTCGATGTCGCAGCCGGGCTTGCTCATCATGCGCTTGACGTAGCGGTTCCAGACGCCGGTCTCGACCTGTCGGATGGAGAGGTCGGCCAACAGGGAGGGCTGCTCTTTCTTCAGGCGCGCCTGTTCCTTCTCGTCGACCTCCACGAAGCGGCTGTTGAGCGGGCGCGAGGCGGTGTGGCACTGGGAGCAGCGTTTCACGAGCAGGTCGTAGCCCTTCTTGTGCTCGCCGAGCGAGGCGACGTAGTCGGCGGGCAAGGACGCGGGGCCGAGGTCGTTGGGGTAGGGATGGGCGAGCGCCTTGTCCTTCTCGGACTCACCCGCGGCCGGGGCGGGCGCGGCGGGCGCGGCGGCGGCGGTCGACGGGGTCTCGGCGGGGGCGGTCTTGGCGGGCTCCTCGGCGGGCTTGGAGCACGCGGCGGCGAGGACGAGGACGGCGAGCAGTCTCTTCATGAGAAGGCCTCCTGCGGGGCTAGCCCCGCGACGTCATGATACACCCGCGTCCGGGAAGTGGGGTTGAGGAAGGGCAACGAACGCGTTGACGACGCTCAAACAGGAAAGGGGACTGTCCCCTTTCCTGGGTCAGTAGCCGTAGTTGACGCCGGCGGACATCAGGGGCTTGGCTTTGAGGCGCTCGGCGAGGCCGGGGTTCTTCTTCATGTAGCCGGCGCGGTCGCTCACGCCGTGGACGTACTCGGCGAGGTACTGGTCGAAGGTGGCGGGCTCGCGGGCGATCTTGTCCCAGGCGACGTAGAAGTCGTTGTCGCGGTCGTAGTACCCCTGGGCGAACGACGG
>CAZTZW010000286.1:0-4450 GCA_964618085.1 uncultured Elusimicrobia bacterium | reverse complement strand
TCTCGGGGCTGAGGATCTTGGCCGTCTCGGCCATGAAGCGCACGCCGCAGAACACGATGACGTCGGCCGGCGAGTCCGCGCACAGCTTGGCGAGCTTGTAGGAGTCGCCGACGTAGTCGCCCACGCCGAGGATGATCTCGGCGCGCTGGTAGACGTGCGCCGGGATGACGGCGTTCTTGGCCTTCTTGAGCCAGTTGATCTTCCAGGTCAGGCGCGCGGCGCGCTCGAGCTCGCCGTCGGGCCAGCCCAGGTCGGCGAGGCCCTTGTCGGCCAGGCGAGCGGCCTCGGCCTCGAGCTGCGCGGCCGTGGGTTCCGGCGCCGTCGTCGGGGTCTTCACCGCCACAGGTCGAGCTCCGGGTAGTTGCAGAAGATGCCGTCGACGCCCAGCTTGTCCATCTTGTCGCGGTCGGCGGGATGGTTCACGGTGTAGACGTAGACCTTGTAGCCCCGGTCCTTCGCGGCCTTCACCGCGCGCGGCGTCACTTGGCGGATGCTCATGTTGAGGCTCTCGGCTTTCAGCTCGCCCATCTCCTTGAAGGCCGCGGGCAGGCGGGTGAGGCCCAGAAGGTAGCCCAGGCGCGCGCTCGCGTCAAGGGACCGCACCGAGTACAGCGCCTCGTGGTCGAAGCTGGAGACCAAGGTCCGCGCCAGCACGCCGCGCTTGTGCAGCATGTCGACCACGCGTTCCTCGATGCCGGGGTACAGCGAGGAGCCCTTCTTGATCTCGAGATGGAGCTCCACGTGGGCGGGCAGGAGGTCGTAGACCTCGGAGAGCAACGGCAGGCGCTCCTTGGCGAACCTCTCGTCGAACCAGGTCCCCACGTCGATGTCCTTCGCGTCGGCCCAATGGAGGTTCTTGAGGGCGCGGCGGTCCTTGCCGGTGCGCCGCAGGTCGTTGTCATGGCAGACCACGAGCTCGTGGTCGAGCGTCTGGTGCACGTCGAGCTCGATGGCCTTGGCGCCCATCTCGAGGGCCTTCTTGAAGGCCGCCATGGTGTTCTCGGGGCAATGACCGCTGGCGCCGCGGTGGGCGATGACGAGCATGGCCCCATTGTACCAAGCTATGCGCCGGGTCGACCGCCCTCGACCCTTGATTCGTCAATAGGTTCGCGCGCTTCCTGTCCATGGGCCGTTCGACTCATGCGAGCCCGATCCTCCGGGCGCCATCATGCGGTATGAACCCCTCCCCCCTGCGCCTGCTGACGGCCCTGGCCCTCCTCGCCCCCGCTCCCGCCTCCGCCGTCGGACTGCCCCGCTTCGACCTCGACACCGGCTCGTTCCTCCGCGGCGCGGCCGCCGTCCCCGCCATGCCCGTCGCGGGCGTCCCCCTGGAGAGCCGCCTGCGCGCCAAAGGACGCGAGTACGCCGAGCATCTGCGGCGCTCCGGGCACCTGGCGGCGGCGACGGCCTTCCACCCGGTCACCGACCCGGAACACGCGGAGTCGCCTGCCTACGTCATGCACGATTTCCCGCGCGGCGTCTGCGACGTCTTCATCGGGGACGCGGCCATGGAGAAGGCCGGATTCGCCGGGGACTTCATGCTGCGCTTCGTGATGTACCACGAGCTGGCGCACTGCCACCTCTACGCCGCGCCGCGCGACATCAAGCCCTTCCCCGAGCTCGGCGCGAAGGCCAACCTCATGCTGTCCGACTTCGTGCACCTCGAGTTCTTCCGCTCAAACGACGGCGACGGCTTCAAGGCCAACGGCTACAACACCTACCACGAGACCTACGCCGACATCAAGGCGGTGGGCATCCTGCTGTCCGAGGGCTTCAGCCGCGAGCAGGTCCTGGAGGTCGTGCGCTTCCGAGAGCGCGGATCCTTCTCCCATATGGACACGCACGACAACGCCGAGGTCTTCGCGCAGGTCCTGGACAAGCCGTGGGCGTCCTACGGCCCCGAGCGGCTCGACGCCGAGGCGCGCGCCATCGCCGACGCCTACATCCGCAAGAACGTCTTCGCCAAGCTCTACGGCCCCCACGTCTGGCAGTACACGCCCTTCGTCGAGGTGCTGGCGGGCTCCGTCTCGCAGCCGGCGGGCAACCTGCGCTACCCGGGCACCTTGCCCGACGTCCGCGCGAGCGTCGAGCGCCAGACGGCCCAGGGCGCCGCCGCCCCCAACCCCGTCTGGCGCCTCTACGCCGGCCTGGCGCGCGGGAGCCTCGACGAGCCGGGCGTGGTCGACGCGTTCTTCCGCGCGCGCTACGGCGCGCCCAAGGACGGGCTCGCGGCCGAGGACAAGGCCATCCGCGAAGCGCTGCGAGCCGTGTCGCAATGATTTCGCGCGCGCGAGCGGGCGCCTAGCGCGAAGGTCAAGCGGACATCAAGAGCCCTCCTTGACGGTCGCCGCGGCCGGCGCTAACCTTCATGCATGATGCACGCGCATGAAGAAGCCAGCCGCCACCGCTGCCTCATCTACGAAGGACAGCCCTCCGAGCAGCTCCCGGTCATCGTGCCCCTCCTCGCCGAGAGCCTGCGCGAGAACCGCCGCTGCCTCTACCTCGGCGACCCCGGCATGGTCGGGATGCTCCGCGACGAACTGTTCCGCAGCGGCGTGGACGTCGGCCGCGAGGCCGCGCGCGGGGCGCTGGTCTTCTCCTCCGACCGCAGCCATCTCGATGGCGGCTCCTTCGACCCCGCCATGATGGTGGAGATGCTCCGCGGCCTCGTGGACGCCGCCGTGAAGGACGGCTACTCCGGGCTGTGGGCCTCCGGGGACATGCGCTGGGAGCTGGGCTCCGACGAGAACTTCGAGCGGCTCGAAGAGTACGAGGCGCGGCTGGAGCGCGTGTTCCGCGACCGGCCGCTGGCCGGCGTCTGTCAGTACCACCGGACGAGCGTGCCGCCGGACGCCCTGCGGGCCGCTCTCACCTCGCACCGCAGCGCCTACATCGGCCGGGCGCTCCACGCCGACAACCTCTTCTACGTCCCCCCCGAGCTCCTGCTCGCGGAGCGCGACCCCGCCGAGATGGCGGACTGGATGTGGCGCCAGGTGAGCCGGGTCGTCGACGCCGAGCAGAAGCGGGACCAGTCCCTGCGCGAGCTCGCGGAGCTCAACGACGTCCTCGAGCGCCGCGTCGCGGAGCGGACCTCCGAGCTGGAGTCCTTCTCCTATTCCGTGTCGCACGACCTGCGCGCGCCCCTGCGGGCCATCGACGCCTTCTGCCGCGACATCCGGGAGACGCAGGCCGCGCGCATGGACGCCGCCGGCCGCGCGGACCTCGAGCGCGTCCTCGAAGCGGCGGGACGCATGGGTCGATTCATCGACGCGATGCTGGAGGTCTCCAAGCTCTCCCGGGCTCGTCCCGAGCGGGAGAACGTGGACCTCTCGAAGCTCGCGTCCACCGTCGTGGCGGACCTTCGCAAGGCCGACCCGCGGCGACTCGTCACGGTGATCGTCGCTCCCGGACTCTCCGCGCGCGGGGACGCGCGTCTGCTCGGCGCCGCGCTGGGGAACCTGCTGGGCAACGCGTGGAAGTTCACCGGGGGCACTCCCGACGCGCGGCTGGAGTTCGGTTCCGTCACGCTCGATGGACGCCCCGCGTTCTTCGTGCGCGACAACGGCGCGGGATTCGACATGGGATACCGCTCGTCCGTCTTCAAGCCGTTCCAGCGCTTCCACTCGGCGGAGAGCTTCCCGGGCTTCGGCATCGGGCTGGCGAACGCCCAGCGCATCGTCTCCCTCCACGGCGGCGAGCTGTGGGCCGAGTCGAAGCCCGGCAAGGGCGCGACCTTCTACTTCACCTTGCCGTCGCCGCTCTCCTGAGCGTGCGCTAGCGCAGCGCGGCCTGGATGGCGTCCCAGCCGGCGTCGTCGTACTCGACGCCCATGCGCGCCTCGCGGCCCGTGCCCGGGCCGTGGAAGTCCGTCCCCCCCACCGGCAGGAGGCGGCGCGCGTCGGTCCAGTGCCCGTAGGCGCGGACCTGCGAAGGGGTATGGCCGCCGTAGTAGACCTCGGCGCCCTGGAGGCCGAGCGCGAGCAGCGCGTCGAGCTCGGGCTCCTTGCCCGCGGTCTGCGGGTGCGCCAGGCAGGCCGTGCCCCGCGCGTCGCGGATGAGGGCGATGGCCTCCGCGGGACTCGGGCCCATGGAGTCGACGTAGCCGGGCTTGCCCTTGGCGAGGAAGCGGTCGAAGGCCTCCTTGCGGCTCTTCACGACGCCGGCCCGCTTCAACGCGTCGGCGACGTGCGGGCGGCCGATGGTCTCGTGCGCGGCGGCGGAGACGTCCTCGTAGGTGACGGGATGGCCCAAGGCGCGCAGCTTGTCCACCATGAGGCGCGCCCGGACCGCGCGGCGCTCGCGGAACTCCGCCAGGCGCGCCGCGAAGCCGGGAGAAGCGGGGTCGATGCCGTAGCCCAGGATGTGGACGCGGTCGGCCGCGCCCTCACCCGCGCAGTTGATCTCGATGGCCAGGCGCACGTCGAGGCCGTGGGTCTTGCCCGCCGCGAAG
>CAZTZW010000285.1:0-4476 GCA_964618085.1 uncultured Elusimicrobia bacterium | reverse complement strand
TTGCGGAGCATCCCCGCCAGGCGGCCGCCCGCGCCGAAGATGCCGCGCGAGAGGCGCTCCCGCATGCCCATGGCCCGTTCCTCGCGCTCGCGGCTCTCCTCGTAGGACTTGCGCTGTTCCTTGACGTACTCCGCCCAGCCGTCGTCGTCGCCGGCCTCGCCGTCCTTCAGCTTCTTCCAGACGTTGGCCAGGGTCTCGGGGGAGACGTCCTCGTTCTGCTTGTAGCTCTTCTCCGCCGCCAGCGGGTTGCAGTCGCCGGAGACCCGGTCGCACGAGCGCTTCCACGCGAAGTCGCGCTCCTTCATGCCGATGTCCTTGAACTCGGGGCGCGCGCCCCCCGAGACGGCGTAAGCGCCTTGGACGTCCTGATAGCGCCCCCGCGGGATGACGTCGTAGTAGTCCGGCCGCTTCATGAGCGCGCGCGGCTCCTGCGCGATGCGCCCGGCCAGCGTGGAGAGCGCCGCGTCGCTCGCGGGCTTGCCCGCCGCGTCGACGATGGCGGTCCGGCCGTCGGGCCCCCTGCCGGTGCGCAGGCCCATGTCCCGCATGGTGGAGCCGTAGCCGGAGGACACCGAGGCGAGCAGGTCCTCGCGCGTGCGCGGCGCGGACGGGTCGCCGCTAGGGCCGCTCACGACGACCTTCGGCGCCCCGGCCGCGGGACCGCCGGGCCCGCCCATCATGGCGTTCGGAGAAGCGCCGCCGGGGCCGCCCGCTCCGTCGGCGAGTCCCCCTAGCGCGCCCTTCATCCCGGCCAGCTTGCTCGAGATCCGGCTCGCCGCGCCCGAGCCGACGCGCGGCGCCTGCGCGGAAGCCGGCGGCGCTCCGGTCCCTGTGCCCGTCCCGCCGGCGCCCGCGTCCCCGGACGGAGGGACCGGAGCGTTGGGCGCGACCCGGTCGCCGGCGCCCGGCGGCGTCCCCGCCGCCGCCGGGGCCGGTATCGGCTCCGCCCGCGGCGGGCGGTCGGTCGCCGCCGCCGCCGGCGCGGGGACGACGCGCCGCTCCGCGGGCTGTATGTTGCGCTCCTGGGGGGCGGCGTCCTTCTTCCTCTCGGACGCGTCGCGCGGGATCGTCACCGGCGGGACGACGACCTCGGGCGGGGCGGGCGCGGGGTCCCGGACGATCTGTCCCTCCGGCGTGACGTAGTCGGTGATGCCGAGGGCTCTCGCGCCGTCGTGCGTGGAAACGGGGAGATTCTCCCGCTTGGCTATCTCTTCCACGGAATCCGCCCAGGCCGCGGACGCGGCCAGACAGACGGCGGCGGCGATGGCGACGGCTCGCATCCGATGAGTGTAGCCCCCCCTCCGGGAGGCGTCAAGGCGGGAGCCTCGGGGCTAGGCGCGGACGGGCGCGGACACGGCGGACTCGAGCGCGGCCGCGAACTCGCCGGAGGCGTGGTAGCGCTTGTCCGGGTCCGGATCGAAGGCCCGGGCGAAGACGTCGTCGAGTCCGGCGGGGAGGCCCTCGACCATCTTCGAGGGCGGGACGTAGCTCAGGTTGATCTTGTTCATCAGCATGCCCGCGCCCACGCCGGGGAAGGGCAGGCGGCCGCACAGCAACTCGTAGGCGCAGACGGCCAGGGAGTACACGTCGGACTCCTTGCGCACCTGGCCCTGCTCCTGCTCGGGCGCCATGTAGGGCGGGGTCCCCACCACGTTCTGGGTCATCGAGACGCGGGTCATCGCGTCCTTGGCGACGCGCGCGATGCCGAAGTCCATCACCTTCACGCGGCCGGACCCGTCGATCATCAGGTTGGACGGCTTCATGTCGCGATGGATGACGCCGCGGCCGTGGGCGAAGTCGAGGGCGTCGGCGGCGCCGCGCACGACGCGCAGCGTCTCCGCGGGCGAGAAGCGGCCCTTGCCGGAGATGAGCTCGTGGACCGTGCGGCCCTCGACGTACTCGAAAACGAGGTGGAGGTCGTCGGACTCCTCGACGATGGCGTAGATGTCCACGATGTTCGGGTGGTGGAGGCCGGCCACGGTCTTGGCCTCGGAGACGAAGCGGGCGCGCTCGCGCGGGTCCAGACGGATCTCGTCGCGCATGCGCTTGACGGCGACGCGCCGGTTGAGCGAGCGGTCGGTGCCCTCGTAGACCAGGCCCATGCCGCCCGCGCCGATCTGCTTGCCCAGCTCGAACTGGCCGCGGAGCAGGCCGCCGGAGGAGGAGCGCGGGGCCGCCGCGTGGACGGGCGAGACGGCCGGGGAGCGGCGCGTGATGCGGGTGAACACCGAGGCGACCTTCTCCGTTACCGGCGCGAGCACGGTCGACAGCAGGCCCAGGGCGAGCAGCAGGCCGCCGAGCGCCGCGGCGCCGGCGAGCAGGCCGAAGCTCTTCTTGCGCCCCGCCGTGCCCATGGCGCCCTTCTTGTCGGCCGCGGTCTCGCCGGGGAACAGGAAGAGCATGTCCTCGTCGGTGGGCGCCTGGGTCGCGTGCTCCAGCGCCGACTGGAAGGCGGGGTTGATGGCCGCCGCCTGGCGCAGGTTCTCGAGCATGCCCTCGCGGTCGCCGAGGGCGCCCAGCGCGTAGGCGCGGTTGGCGAAGGCCCACGGGTCGCGCGGGTTGACCTCGAGCGCGAGGTTGGCCGCGGCGAGCGCTCCCTTGTAGTCCTTCGTGCGGTTGAGCGCGTTGCCGTAGATGGCCAGCAGAGCGGGGTCCTTGGGCGCGAGCTCCAGGCCCTTGGCGGCGGCGTCGGCCGCGGCCTGCCAGTCGCCGAGGCGCCGGTACGCCATGGCGCGCAGGTAGTACGCGAGCGCGTTGTTGGGGTCGCTCTCCAGCGCCTTGCTCGCGTAGCCCAGCACGGCCTGGGAATCGCCCATGGTCAGCGCGCTGCGAGCCTGGTCGTTGAAGCGCGCCGCGGCCGCCGCGCCCGGGTTGCGTTTCGCGGTCCCGAACGAGTAGCCGCCGCCGCCGCCCGCGCCGCCGCCCATGAAGCCGCGGCCGTAGGCGTCGGTGGCCGCCTGCTGCGGGGTGTAGCCGCTCGCGGCGGAACCGGCCCCGCCGCCGCGTCCTTCGGAGAGCTTCGCCGACGCGAAAGCGACCTGGTTGCCGGGGTCGAGCTGGAGGGCCTTGTTGGCGTCGGCGTTGGCCTCGCGGAAGTTGCCCAGCTGGAGGTTGGCGGCGGAGCTGCCCGCCCACGCCTCGGCGTTGTTGGGGTCGGCGGTGAAGCCCTTGCGGTAGGCCGCGAGCGCGTCGCTCGGGTTGCCCATCTGCATGTAGGTGTTGCCGGCGAAGACGTGGGCCGCGGGGTTCTTCTGGCCGACGCCGCCCGTCCAGGTGTTGTTGTGGCCGATCTGGATGCTGGGCGGCAGGCTCTTGAAGAAGCCCGACTTGTCCTCCGCCGCCATGTAGATGTTGCCCAAGGTCGCCGTGTGCAGCTCGGTCATGGCCGCGCCCTTCTGGTAGTCGCTGAGCAGCTGCTGGTAGCGGCGCTGGTCGTCCGCGTCGAGAGGGTTGCGCTGGCTGCCGTGGGTGGCCCGCCACATCAGGCGCGTGAGCTCCTTCTTCTCCTGGATGACCTTGTCCAGGCTCTGGAACCACTCCTCGTCGAGACCCTTGAGGTTCGCCTTGTCCGCCGCGGCCTTGATCATCTGGTCGAGGTTGCCGCCGACCAGCTCCTGCATGCGCGCCTGGAACCGCTCGCCGCCCTGGCCGCCGGTGCCGCGGATGCCGCCCTTCATGGCGGCCTCCTTCACCTTCTGCAGGCGGCGGATCACCTCTTCGGGCTCGTACTTGGATTCCGGCTGGGTCGGCGGGTTCGTGCCGGGCACGGTCGGGAGCGTGGCGGGAGGGACGATGCCCGTGTTCGCGCGGAGCATCATGTTGCTCGCCCCGGTCAGCTTGGCGTGGTTCTGGATGTGGGCGCCGAAGGTCTGCTGAGCGGCCGTTATCTCCGCCGCGCTGCAGCTGCCCATGATCATGGTCGCGGTCACCTGGCAGTCGCCGGAGAAGGCGGCCGGCGGAGCGGCGAAGGAGGCGGCCGCGGCGACGACGAGGACACGGTACGACGGAGAAAGCGGTTGGCGGGACATATCTGAAGTGTAGGGGCCCCCCCTGTCTTTGTCAAGACGAGTAAAGGGCTTTTACCGTCCTTTAAGGGACGCCGGAAACCGCTTTAAGCGAGCCGTTCGAGGTCGACCAACAGCTCGGCGGCGGTGTGGTGGCGCTTGTCGGGGTCGGGGTGGAGCGCGCGCGCCATCACGGCGTCCAGCGCGGACGGGAGGCTCGGCACGCGCTGGGTGGGAGGGATGTGCTTGCCGTTGATCTTATTGAGGAGCATGCCCGACCCGGTGCCCGAGAACGGGAGCTGCCCCGTCAGCATCTCGTAGAAGCAGACCGCCAGCGCGTACACGTCGGATTCCTTGCGCACCGTGCCCTGCTCCTGCTCCGGGGCCATGTAGGGCGGGGTGCCCACGATGCTGTTGGTCATCGACATCTTGGTCAGCGCGTCCTTGGCCTGGCGCGCCACGCCGAAGTCCA
>CAZTZW010000284.1:0-4493 GCA_964618085.1 uncultured Elusimicrobia bacterium | reverse complement strand
TGGAGCTCGGCCTTGGGCAGCGCGCGGACGTCCATGCCGTAGTCTAGCCTACTGCGGGCGGCCGCGGGGAGGGGGCCCCCTGGTCCGGCCTGGCTGGGCCCTCTGGACGATGCCGGACGGGCGCGGAAGCGCTACCCTATGGACGGTGTATAACGCCTCACTCGTCGTGTCCACGGAGACCCGCGTCGTCGCGGGGGTGAAGACTCACGTCCGCCGGGCCGGCTCCAGCCGCCCGCTCCTGCTCCTGCACGGGCTGGGAGCATCCTCCTATACGTGGCGCGACGCGTTCGTCCACCTCGCCGACGGCTACGACGTCGTGGCGCCCGATTTCCCGGGTCACGGCCGCTCGGAGCACAAGGCGGACTTCGACTATTCCATCGGGGGGCTCTCGCGCTGGGTCACCGCCTTGATGGACGACCTGGGCTGGGAGAGCGCCCCGCTGGTCGGGAACTCCCTGGGCGGGCTCGTCTCGCTGTGGACCGCGATGGAGACCCCGGCCCGCGTGTCGCGCATGGCGCTGGTGGGCGTGCCCGCGTATCCCGAGAATCGGCCGCCCGTGCTGTGGCCCCTGGGCTGGCCGGTGTTCGGCACGGTCTATGAGAGCCTGCTGGGCGCGACCTTGCTGCGCGCGGTGGCCAAGACGGTGTACGTCGACCCCGCGAAGGTGACCGACGAGCTGGTCGAGGAGTACGCCCTGGCCCTGCGCTCCGCCGGCGGCCGCCGCGCCCTGGCCGAGGTCGTGCGCCGCGCCATCCCGCCCGACTGGCGCGAGCGCGTCGCGCGCTACGGCGAGCTCAAGCAGCCGGCGCTCGTCCTGGTGGGGGAGCGCGACCGGATGGTGGGCCGCTCCGGCGGCGAGCGCCTCGCGCGAGACCTGGGCGCCGCGCGCCTGGACATGGTGGCGGGCGTGGGCCACGCCGCGCACGAGGACGACCCCGCGTCGGTCATGCCGCGCGTGCGGGCCTTCTTGGAGGAACGATGAACGACGAGATCGTGTACTCGAGCGACCCCGGCTGGGGCAAGGCCGGCACGCCCCGCCAGCCCGAGCCGGTGCGGCTCTCCTTCCAGCGCGGCGCCAAGGGCTCCGGCGTGACCCGCGTCGAGCGCCTGGTCATGCACCCGACCCTCAAGGACGAGCTCCTGGGCACGCTCAAGAAGAAGCTCGGCTGCGGCGGCGCGCTCAAGGACGGCACCTTCGAGTTCCAGGGCGACCACCGCGACAAGCTGGAGAAGATCCTCCAGACCGCCGGCTACAAAGTGAAGCGCATCGGCGGCTGAAGTCAACAACGGGTCAGGATTGAGAAAGGGGACAGGTACCTAACTCAATTTTTATGGAATTGAGTTAGGTACCTGTCCCCTTTCTCAATCCTGACCCCTTTGTTAACATCTCCTCATGACCACCGCCAACAAGAAGAAGACCGCCCGCGCCGCCGTGATGGCCGCGGTGCTTTCCGTGTCCGCCGCGCCGCACGTCAACGGCGACGAGGGCATGTGGACGTTCGACAATCTCCCGACCAAGCTTCTTAAGGAACGGTACGGCTTCACCCCGGAGCCGGCGTGGGTGGACCACCTGCGCTTGTCCTCGGTGCGCTTCAACGACGGGGGCTCGGGCGCCTTCGTGTCGAAGGACGGCCTGGTCATCACGAACCATCACGTCGCGCTCGGCCAGCTGCAGAAGCTGTCCACGGGCAAGAACGACTACGTCAAGAACGGCTTCCTCGCCAAGTCGCTCAAGGAAGAGGCCAAGTGCCCCGACCTCGAGCTGAACGTGCTCGTCGCCATGGAGGACGTCACGGCGCGCGTGCTGGCCGCGGTGGACCCCAAGGCGGCGGATAAGACCCAGAACGAGCAGCGCAAGGCCGAGATCTCCCGCATCGCCAAGGAGTCGATGGACAAGACGGGCAAGCGCTCCGACGTCGTCGAGTTGTACCAGGGCGGCGAGTTCTGGCTGTACCAGTACCAGAAGTACAAGGACATCCGCCTCGTCATGGCCCCCGAGATCCAGGCGGCCTTCTACGGCGGCGACCCCGACAATTTCACCTACCCGCGCTTCGCGCTCGACTTCGCCTTCTTCCGGGTCTACGAGGACGGCAAGCCCGTCAAGGTCGAGCACTACTTGAAGTGGTCGAAGGACGGCGCCGCCGACGGCGAGCTGGTCTTCGTGACCGGCCATCCCGGCCGGACCGACCGCCTGGACACGGTGGCCCAGCTCGAGACCGCTCGCGACGTCGGCCTGCCGCTGTACCTCGAGATGGCGCGCGACCGCCGCGCCGCGCTGCTCGCCTACGCCGCCAAGGGCGAGGAGCAGGCGCGCCGCTCCAAGGACGCCATCTTCGGCGTGGAGAACGCGCTGAAGGCCGTCGGCGGCGAGTACGAGGGCCTCAAGGAGCCCGCCATCCTGAAGGGGAAGAAGGAGGCCGAGGACGCCCTGCGCGCGAGCGCGAAGCTCGACTCCTGGGACAAGATCGCCGCGGTCGCCAAGAAGGTCGCGGCGCGCCAGCCGCAGATCACCTGGCGCCGCTTCGACGCCAGCAAGGTCGCGGGCCTGGCCAACCAGGTGGTCCGCTACGTCGCCGAGACGGCCAAGCCCAACGACGTGCGCTGGGAGGAGTACCGCGACTCCAACCTGGACTCCCTGCGCTTCCGCCTGTTCTCGCCGGCCCCGCTGTACCCCGACATGGAGGAGCACCTGCTCGCGGCGACCTTGCGTCAGGCGCGCGCCAAGCTCGGCGACTCCGACCCCTACGTGAAGGCCGCTCTCGGCGGCGAGAGCCCCAAGGCGAAGGCCAAGGCGCTCATCGCGGGCACGAAGCTGTTCGACCCGGCCGAGCGCAGGAAGCTCGTCGAAGGCGGGCAGAAGGCGGTGGACGCCTCGACCGACGCGCTCATCGTCTGGGCGCGCGGCCTGGACCCGGTCTACCGCGAGATGCGCAAGTGGAGCGACGACGAGATCGAGTCCGTGCTCGTCCTCGAGGGCAACCGCATCGCCAAGGCGCGCTTCGCGGCGTGGGGCAAGTCCATGTACCCCGACGCGACGTTCACCCTGCGCATGTCCTACGGCCGCGTGGCGGGCTACGAGCTCGGCACGACCGAGGTGGCGCCGTTCACGACCTTCTACGGCCTGTACGACCGCGCGGAGTGTCTGGGGGGCAAGCCGCCCTTCGACCTGGCGCCGCGCATGAAGGCGGCCCAGAAGAAGGTGGCGCTGGCGACCAAGCTCAACTTCGTGACCACCAACGACATCATCGGCGGCAACTCGGGCTCGCCGGTGGTCAACGGCAAGGGCGAGTACGTCGGCCTCATCTTCGACGGCAACATCCAGAGCCTGGTGGGCCGCTACGTCTACGACGAGACGCGCAACCGCGCGGTGGCGGTGCACTCCTCGGGCATCATCGAGGCCATGCGGACGGTCTACGGGATGAACGCGCTGGCCGACGAGGTCGTCGGGAAGAAGAGAAAGCCTTAAGCCGCGGAGGCCGGCTCGCCGGCGAGGCGCTTCTCGAGGTCGCGCAGCAGGAGGTCGGGGAACTCCCGGTCCTCCAGCTGCGACCAGATCCAGGTCGCGTGGTGCGAGGAGGGCTGGACGAACTCCTTGTGCATCGGCCGCACGCAGTGCTCGTAGACGCGCAAGGTCTCGTCCACCGCGACGTGGCGCTCGGTGGTGTCGCGGCGCACGCGGCGGACCAGGCGGATGTCGTCGGGCACGTCGATGAACACCGACAAGGTCAGGCGCTCGCGCAGGGCCGGGTCGGCGAGGATGAGGATGCCGTCGACGACGACCAGCTCCGCCGGCTCGACCACGCGGGTCTTCTTCAGCCGGGCGTGGGCGGCGTAGTCGTACATCGGCGCCTCGATGGCCTCGCCCGCGAGCAGGCGGTCGAGGTCGCGGCACATCAGGTCGGTCTCGAGCGAGTCGGGATGGTCGACGTTGAGCTTGAGGGCTTCCTCGTGGGGGAGGTGGCCGTTGTCCTTGTACCACCAGTCGTGGCAGACGAGGGTGGAGCGCCCGGCGAAGGACTTCGCGACGCTCTGGGCCAGCCACGACTTCCCGGAGCCGCTGCCCCCGGCGATGCCGAGCACGACCCTCGGCTTTTCTCCCCGCGTTTTCGTCACGCGTAGATTATAGAATGTCCCTCATGAGAGCGCACGGCGGCATGGAGATATTCCGCGTCTCGGGCGAGCGGATGCTGGCGCCCTTCCACCGTCCCGAGGGACCGGATTCCAAGCGCTTCCCGACGGTGCTCTTCCTCCACGGCTTCCCCGGCTCCGAGAAGAGCGTGGACGTCCAGCGCGCCCTCCTGCGCCGCGGCGTCGCCAGCGTCGCGCCCTGCTTCCTGGGCGCGTGGGGCTCGGGGGGGACGTACCGCTTCACGACCTTGCCCGCGCAGGCGCGCGCCGCGCTGGCGGCGACGCGCCGCCGGCGATTCGTGGACCCGAGCCGCTTCGCGGTGTACGGCTTCAGGATGGGCGGGTGGGCCGCGCTCTACCTGGCC
>CAZTZW010000283.1:0-4505 GCA_964618085.1 uncultured Elusimicrobia bacterium | reverse complement strand
TTGGCGGTCCTCCGCGGCACGCGCGGCGGCCATCCCTTCGAGCCAGTCTCGCGTCTCCGTCTCGATCTCCTCAGGCGTCATCAGGACCGCCAGTTCGCCGCCGTCCTGGGCCGAGATGGCCCGGCGCGTACCGTCAGCCAACACGAATTCGTACCAGGCGCGCCGGCTCGTGGCGCGCAACGACGCCGAGACGGGCTGTACGTCGGGGCTCAGGCGCGCGGCGGCCTCGAGCGGCGAGATCGTGAAGGCCTCTGGCCCAAGGACTTTCGCGGAAGGCAGCTTGGGTGTGAACTTCTTGCTCACGACGGGCATCAGTAAAGTCAGCGGGCCCGTGACCGACATAAGCGCCAGCGCGAACAAGGAATAGGTGCCGAGGAAGCGATGCCAGACACCGACGTCCGAGCCGAAAGACGGGATTTCGATCGAGAAGCCGTGGCGAACCTTGAGCCAGAACGCGGTGGCCGCGATGGCGAGCATGGGCAGGCCCAGCAACAGCGGCGCGAGCAGGCGCTTGAGAATATCGTGACGGTCGAGCGCCTTGATGGCCCAAGTATGCGGGCCCTTGCCGGTCAGCCGCAGGAAACGGGACAGGCGAGAGTGCGTTTCGAGCAGCCTGCCGTCCTTGACCGAGAAGAACGCCTGATAGCCGCCCGGGCCGGCGAGGTCCACGCGGTAGTGGGGCGTCTCCCCCTTCCGGTAGTGGTCTCCTTGCGCGGTCATCAGGACGGGCCGGCCACGCGTCTTCCAGGGCGTGCCGGCCAGCCAGCGGCGGACCTGCGAGCGGACGAAAGCCGGCGAACGCGGCGAGCGCATGCGGCGGCCCGTGCGGGCGTGGACGTCTACCAGCGAGCCGTCGGCCAGCTCGAAAGCGTACCAGCGCTTGGGCGGAGAGCCCGGCGCGGCGCGAAGCTTCGGCATGCCGGGCTTGAGCTGGGCGCGCTCCTCCTGCGTGAGAGCAAGGACCGCGGTCGCGGGCGACAGCGGGAACTGCTCGGCCTCGGCCCGGAGCTCCGGATAGGCGGGGAGCTTCGGATCGAAGAGGCTTTTGAGCCACGGCGAAACCAGGCTCACCGTGCCGGTGATCGAATAGAAAAGGATCAGCGCGCCGAACGCGGTCCCCGCGAGGACGTGCCATGCCGCGGGCGTTCCGGCGCCGAGCGCGAGCGGCAGCGCGCCGAGCGCGAAGCCGTGCAGTTTCGAGCCGGACCCATCCTTGGGCCGGGGCTTGCGTCCCATCCACCACGCGGCTGCTCCGACGGCGAGACCCAGGCCGGCATAGACGAGCGCCAGCGTGGACAGGGCCGAGGCCAGCGTACCGGCGATGGCAAGGGCGAGCAGCGCTCCCCCGCCGACGACCGCCAGCTCGTAGGCCAAGTTGTTCAGGCCCATGGCGCGGCCGAGCAGCTCGGGGCGCCGGGCGGCGACTTCCTTCTGGAAGATCGTCTTGAGCGCGACCGATGCTGGCTGCGTCAGCGCCGCGAGGAGCGCGACGGCGATGGCCGTCGGCCAGAAGGCGGGCAGCGTGAGCGTCAGCAGCGAGAACGCCGCCATGCCCGCCGCGCCGAGCCAGACCCAGGCTTTGGGCGGCAGCTTCTTGGCGAGCCCAAGCTGGGCCAGGATGCCTACGAACTGGCCGGCACTGAAGGCGGACAGAAGCGCTCCGACGGTCTGAGCGCCGCCTGACAGTCCCTCGCGCGCGAGGATCGGCAGGGTCGTGCCCTGCAAGGGCGCATTCATCAGCGTGAGCAGCGCCATCGCGGCCATCGCCGCCATCGCGGCCCGGCTCGAGAGGATGACGCGCGCGGTTTCTAAGAAGCCGCCCTTCGGCTTCTTTTCTTCGGGCGCGTCTTTCGCGGAAGCGGCCTCGGGCAAAAGGAAGTGATACGCGGGCGCGAGGACTAGCAGCGACACGGCGGCGTAGGCGAGGAAGGCGCCGGGAACTCCGACCGAGGCCGCGAGCCAACCTCCCACGAGAGCGCCTGGGATCGAGACCGCTGCGGAGATGAGCTTGAGCGTCGTGTTGATCCTCTGCAGCTTCGTCTCGTCGCCGCCCGCCACGCGGGGTGAGAGCGCCGACTGGCCGATATGGACGGTCATCGTGGCGAAGGAATGCGCCGTCGCCGCGGCCAGGAAGAACGCGACGCCCGGAGAAGCGGTGAACGCGGCCACGGCGACGCCCGCGGCCAGCGCGGCGCGCACGAGCGCCGAGCCCACGAGCGAGCGGCGCGGCAGGAAGCGGTCGACGAGAACGCCCGCGATGAGCCCGCCGCCCATCGTCGCGAGGCCCGCGGTCGAGCCGACCCAGGCGAGTCCGGCCTTGCCAATCGTGTCGAGCGCGAAAAGCGGCCAGGCCACGCGCCAGACCGAGGACATGACCGCCATATGGGCGGCGTGCGTGGCGTAGAGCCCGAAGGCGCCGGAGCGGCGCGGAGGGCGCGGCGGTTCATCGGAGCTGCCGCCCGGAGGCGCCAGACCGTTGCCCCCGCCGCCGGAGTACGGCACGGCTGGAACCGGCGCGCCGTCGGCCGCCGCGGCTCCGGCTCCGTCGAAGAGGATACGACCGGCTGCGGCGAAAGATTCGGCTGGAGCGTCGGACGCCTGGGGCGCGACGGCGGGCTCCGGTATCGAAGGAGTCAGCTTCGTCGCAAGCTGGCGAGGCGACGCGAGCTCGACTTCGGGCTTGAGACCGGCAGCGCCGATCGCGGAGCGCGGTTGAGCGATGGCGGACGCTGGAAGCGGCATCGGGCTGGCGAGCGCGGCGGGGATTCCCGCTATCCGGCTCGCGAGAGGCGCTGGCTGTTGCGGCAGCGTGACGGACGGCGCGTTGACGTGGACCGGTGGAATTAACCCGATGGAGGTGGTAGGAGTCAGCGACGAATGCGCCGAGACGCCTGCGCCCGGCACGATCATCGTGACGCCGGGCGCGCCGACCGGCCGCGAAGAGACGGCGCGGGCCATTGCTTGGGCCGAGGCCTGCGGGACGCATGAGAGAAGCACCGAGACCGCGGCGCCTGCGGCGACGGCCCGTCGCGGGGCCGCCTTCGGAGCTGCGGCCGCCGCCTTGCTGCGAAGTCGCAGAAGGATCAGGCCGAGCGCCCCCAGGAGCGTGCACGGAAGTCCGATGAGGAGTACCAGCGCCCAGCGGCGAGTGTCGTCCCACGGCCCGCGCAGGAACTGCCAGTTCCAAGTGTGCAGGCCCATCCCGAGCCTCTTGAACGCGCGGGCCCAGACCGTCGTCGTCTTCTGCCATGAGCCGTCGCGCGCGGAAACATAGAGGACGATCCCGCCGGGGCCTTCAAGCCGGGTACGGAAGGCCGGCAGCTCGCCGGTCTTGTAATCGTAGTCGTACGCGTCGATGCGCTCGGCGGAAACCGGACGCCACTTCCCCCCTTCAAGCTGCTTTCCGAGAAGCGCGAGCGCCTGATCAAGCTGCAACAGGGCATGCGTCGGCCGGCCGGTCGCGGCATCGTAGGCCTCGAGCGGCCCCTTCGGCCGCTCGACTTCGAGCCAAGTCCGTGCCCCGTCGGCACGCAGGCGCACGGCGGTCGCGGGACCGGAGGCGGCGCGCAGCGCGGCGGGCGAAACCATCGCCGCGTCGACGCGCGCGGAAGCCGCCTGCTTCGGGACGCGGTCGAGGCCGCGTCGCAGGATCGGGTCCAGGATCATCAGCGATCCCGTGAGCGACCAGAGCAGGACTAGGCCGCCGGCGATTCGACCGGCGTAGATGTGGGCGTCAAAGACGAAACGTCGCATGAACTCCTCCAACGATTTTGACTGACACGAACGCGGGGAAGCACGAGCAGAACGGCTCCGCCGAGCGCGACGGCGGCTGTCGCTCCCGGCAAAGCCGCCGCGGCCAGGCCGGCTGCCGCCTTGCCGGCGTCGGCTCCGACAGCCACGGCGGCGCAGGCGGCGCCGCGCCGCCGTTCGCCTAGAAGGACGACGGCGTCGGCCATGAGCAGGGCGGAAAGTCCCCCGGCGGCGGCTCCGAGCAGTGCCCGCACGCTGAGGAACGCGCCCGCGCCGAGCGGAAGCGCCTGGGCGGCCGTAAGAGCGCCCGCGGCGGCCAGGGCGGCGATCAAAACGCGACGCGGGCCGCGACGCGAGGCGGCGGCCCCCCAGGCTGGCGCGGCCAAGGCGGCGTCGCCGCCCGCCAGGAGCGGAATCCAGGGGTCTTCCAAGGAGCGGCCGGCCGAAGCGAGACCCGCCCTGAGCCCGAAGGAGGACGCGGAAGCTGCCGGCTCGGTTTCGCGCGGCGCGGGAGTCTCATCGACGCGCAGGCGAAGCGTCGCGGCGGCGGCCGCGACGGCGCCGAGCGCGGCCCATACGCCGATAACCCAGATCCGTCCCGAGGCCAGAAGCCAGCCTCCAACGACGGGGCCCAGCGCGGCGCCCCAGAGCGAGGCGGCTTGCACGCGCGAGACCGCCGCCGCGCCGGCGGGTCCCGCGGCGACGAGCGACGATGCGATCAGGCCGGTGGGGAAGATGTCCAGGGGAACGACACG
>CAZTZW010000282.1:0-4507 GCA_964618085.1 uncultured Elusimicrobia bacterium | reverse complement strand
GACCGCGTCACCGACCAGGGGCCCGGCGAAGGCCCGGCGCAGCGCCGTATGGGCCGCGCCGTGTGCGACGGCCGCCTGGAGCTGGCCGGACTCCTGCAGACCAAGCTCACCGGCGCGACGGTGCCCGAGTTCTGCCGCCGCCGCGCCCCGGAGATGGCGGACTATGTGGAGGAGGCGATGGGCCGCTTCGGCTCCCGTCTCGACTCCGGCCTCGTCGAGGCCTTCGGCCGCACGGCCTCGGCGCGCGCCAACCCGGACTTCCCGTGGTACGCGATGACGCAGATGATGATGGGCGTCACTCCGCTGCCTGAGATGCTGCCGCTCACCCCGGCGTGGCGACACGGCGAGGACCTGCGCTTCCTCGACGCCCTGCGCCGCTTCGTGGAGCGCACCCGCTTCGACGAGTGGCTCGCCCGCAAGAAGCCGCTGTTCGACCGCTGGACCGTGAAGCTCCGGCCGCATCTCGAGCGCGAGCCCCACGCCGAGACGGTCTCGGCCTACGTGGGCCGTCCCATCGCGGCCTACTACGACGTGGTGCTCTCGCCGCTCCTGCGCGGCGCCCGCATCCGCGCCATCCTCCTCGACGACACGGGCGCCCGCGGCGCGCGCACGGTCCTGGGCCCGCTCACCAGCGAGGCGGAGTTCGACGAGTGCCTGGCGGCGCCCGACGTCGACGCGCTGCTGTGGACGGGCTGGCACGAGCACCTGCACACCGTGCTCGACCCGTGGTGCGGCCTCTACGCCCCCGAGGCCGCGCGCTTCGAGCCTTTGTACGCGGGCCTGCCGCGCATGGCCAAGCGCAAGGACTGGATGGACTCCTTCTCCGAGCACCACGTGCGCGCCGTGACCCAGCGCCTGCTCCTGGGACGGCGCGGCGCGGCCGCCATGGGCGTGCTGGCCGACGGCGACCGCAAGGAGGGCTACCGCTACAGCGACCCGCTCTCGAACGCGCTGGCGCTCTACGAGTCGGACCGCCGCCGCTGGCCGACCTTGCTGGATTTCATGCCCACCTGGCTCAAGACCTGGGAGGACTTCGCGTGAGCGCCGACGCCGACCGCCTGGCGCGCGCGCTGGCCCGCGTGGACGGCGATCACGAGGGAGAGACGGCCGCCGAGACGGCGCTGCTCGCCGGAGACCTCGCGGGCGCCGCGCGTCTCGCGGGGGACGACCGCGCCGGTCTGTTCGTGAAGGGGGCCGTCGCTCTCGCGGAGGGCCGCGCGGTCGAGGCGGGCGCGCTGGCCCGCCGCTCTTTGGCGGCCGACGGCGGGGCCGAGGCGCACGCTTTGTTGGCGCTGGCCGGCGTCGACCCGGAGACGACGCTCGCCGCGGCCGCCAGACTTTCCTCTCGGCGGGCCTGGCCGTGGGTGCTTTTGGCCCGCCTTCGAGAGTCATCCAACGACATCGGCGGCGCGCGCCTCGCCGTCGAGGAGGCTTTGCGGCGCGAGAAGTCGCCGTGGCTGTGGGCCGAGCTCGCGCGCGTCGAGGAGCTGGCGGGCGTCATCCCCGCCGCCCTGCGCGCGGCCGAGCGCGCCATCGCCGGAGAGCCGTCGCTGGAGCACCGCCGCCTGCGCGCGCACCTGCTCGAGTGCTGGCGCGAGCACGACGAGGCGGCGGCCGAGTACGCCCGCGCGCTGAAGAGCGCGCCCGGGGACGCGGGCCTGCTGTTCTCGCGCTCGCGCGTGCTGTCGGCCGCGGGCCGGATGAAGGACGCGCTCGCCGACGCCCGCGCCGCCGAGGCCGCCTCCGGCGGCGACGAGAACCTCGCCGCGTGGCGCCTCCAGGTGGAGCTGCTGGCCGGGGGGGAGAAGGCCGTCGCCCGCGATCTGGCGGCGCGGCTGAAGACCGCCGGCCCCGACCAGAAGGGACGCCTGCGCTTCCTCCAGGGCTACGCGCTGATGCGGGCCAAGAAGTGGCCCGCGGCGGCCAAGGCCTTCGCCGCGCTGGCCGCGGACTGCGTCCCGGGCGACGCTCTGGAGCGCCGGGCCTCCTTCTATCGGACCGTCGCCCTCGCCATGGGAGCGGGCAAGCCCGCCAAGTCCCGCGACAAGGTGGTGTTCCTGGGGCTGGGAGCCGATCCGCCCTACACCGCGACCATGGCCATGCTCAAGGCCGTCGCGGGCGCCGACGTGGTGTTCAACAACATCATGGGCGACGAGATGTTCGAGTTCCTGCGCGCCCTGCACCGCGACGTGCGCGCCGTGAACTACCACCAGGACAACGACGAGGACCGCCTGGCGACCATGATGCTCAAGGAGTGCTCCGCCGGCAGGCGCGTCGCCTTCGTCACGCGCGGCAACGCCTTCGTGTACGGCCCGCTCGGCGCGCTGATGCTGGAGCGCGCGCGGGCCAAGAAGTGGGCGTGGCGCTGCGAGCCGTCCGCCTCCTCCTGGGAGTTCATCACCGGGCGCCTGGCGCCCGACCCCGGCGCGCGCCGCGGCATGGCCGTGCTCGACAGCCGCAGCGCCAAGGACGGCCTGCTCCTCGACGCCGGCCTGCCCACGACGGTGTTCTTCAACATCGAGGCCGGGGACGAGGCCGTGACCGGGGCCTGCCGCGCCTTGGCGGGCCAGCGCCGCCCCGACTCGCCCGCCCTCGTGCTCGACCACGTCGTCGGCCAGCAGCCGCAGAACTGGACGGCGGCGCAGGTCGAGGAGCGCCGCGCGCGCCTCAGCGTGTCGGCCATCGTCCATTATCCCGCCGTCGACAGGAGCCCCGCATGAGCGCCACCGTCCATCTTCTCGGTCTGGGCGTCTCGCCCAAGGACCACGCCTCCGTCGAGGTCCTCGCCGCGGCCGCGTCGTGCCGCAAGGTCCTCGCCGCGGGCCTGACGCCGGCCGACCGCAAGTTCCTCGCGACCTTCGCGCCGAAGGGCGCCGTGAAGGAGGCTCCCGCGGCGGCGGCGGCCATCGACGCCCTGATCAAGGAAGCCAAGGCCGGCCGGCCCTGCGCCTTGGCCACGCCCGGCCATCCCTTCTATTACTCGGCGCTGGGCGGCGCCTTGGTGGCCGCGTGCGAGGCGGCGGGCGTGCCGTGGAAGTCGTTCGGCGCGGTCTCGCCCATGGGGGTCGGCCTCTCGGCCGTCGGCGCCACCATCGGGACGACCATCCATGGGCTCCAGTCCTTCGAGCACGCCGCCTTGGCGGCCAAATCCGTCACGCCCAACCCGGTGTGGCCGCTCGTGGTGTATTTCTACGAGCCGGTGAGTCCCGCCTCCTACAAGGCGGCCACGGCACGCCTGGCGGAACTCTACCCTGCGGAGCACGCGGTGACGTGGTGCTCGGGCAAGGCCGCTGGACGCCGCGCGACGGTCAAAGACCTGCCCAAGGGCATCAAGGACGCCGGGCCCGAGGCGGTCCTGTACCTCCCGGCGAAGGCCGAGCCCTCGAACCGCCTCGGCCGCACCGACGAGCACCGCATCGAGGGGAAGGGCCCCGCGGCGCCGGCCTGGATCACGGGGAAGGAATGACCGAGCGCGAGCTCCTGTCGGCGCTGGACGGGGGGGAGGAGCACCGCCGGGTGCTCCTCGACCGCGGCCCCGCCGCGCCCGGGCTGTACCTGAAGGCGCTGCCGAAGGCCGAGGGCGCGGTGAAGGGCCGCCTCCTCTCCGTGCTCGGCCGCCGCGACGAGGCCGCCGAGGTCCTGGCCGCCGCCGCCGCCGAGCGCGCGCCGCGCGCCAAGCTGTGGCTGGCCGCGGAGTACCTGCACTCCGGCCGCCTGGAGGACGGCGCCTACCTGCTCGCCACGCTCGACGGCGAGCCGTGGGCCGCCTTGCTCCACGCCGCCGCCTTGCTCGGTCTGGGCCGCGACGCGACGCTCCCGCTCTCGACGGCGTCCCGGCGCGGGGGCGAGGAAGCCGCCGCCGCCGCCGCCCTCGAGGGTCTGGCCCTCACGACGACGGACCCGAAGCGCGCGGAGGCGTTGTTCCGCCGGGCGGCCGAGGCCGCCGCCGGCCAGGCCTGGCCCTGGGTGCTCAAGGCGCGCTCCGCGCGCGCCGCCGGGGACAAGGGCGCCTGCCTCGAGGCCCTCGCGCAGGCCTTGCGGCTCGAGCGCCGCTCGTGGGTGCTGCTGGAGCGCTCGCGCGTCTACGAGGAGATCGGCGACCTGGACCGCGCCTTGGCCGACTGCGACGCGGCGTTGTCCGTCGACGGCGACACGTCCGAGCTGCTGCAGCGCCGCGCCCACATCCAGATCTGCCGCCGCCACTATCACCTCGCCGAGCCCGACCTGGCGCGCGCCGCGGCCCTGGCGCCGACGGACCCCGAGCCGCGGCTGACGCGCGCGACGGTGCGCCTCATCCGCGGCGAGTTGAAGGGCTCGGTCGAGGACGCGCGCGCCGCCGGCAAGGTGGGGGGCGAGGAGGCGAAGCTCGAGATGGTCCGCTTCGAGACCTACGCGGGCGAGTTGTCGAGGGGCGGCCCGACCCCCGCCGCCGTACACACGCGCCGGCCCGCCCTGGCGGGGCCGGGCGCGGGCGCGCGGGGGGGCGGCGCTCGCCAGGCCCGCCGGG
>CAZTZW010000281.1:1633-4530 GCA_964618085.1 uncultured Elusimicrobia bacterium | reverse complement strand
AAGGGAGGAGAGCACATCCGCCTCTTCCAGATGATCAAGACCGGCGGAGGCAAGACCATGCTCACCTACTAGTGCCTGCTGCCCTTCGCCGAGGCCGACGCGGCGGCCAAGAAGATGGAGGTCGCCTTCCTCACGGTGCAGTCGAACCTCGAGGCCCAGGCCCGCGCCGACTACTTCGCCTACAAGAAGCTCGACTCCAAGCTCACCTTCGACACCTACGAGGGCCTCAAGACCAAGATCGCCGAGGGCAAGACCAAGGGCGTGAAGGCCCTCCATAAGTACTGGATCCTGGGCGACGAGATGGACGGCGCGGCGCTCCAGCCCGCGCTGACCATCGGCGAGGTCACCGGCCGCATCACGCGGCGCTCGAGCGTCTACAACCGCCTCGAGGAGCTCGACCTGGACCTCTCCGCGCGCCTGGAGAGCGTCGTGCACGGCAACACCGGCTCGGCCATGCTCAAGGTGCGCGAGATCAAGGCGGAGGCTCTGCGCCTGAGCATGCCCAGCGCGGAGGCGGCCAAGGCCGTCGAGGAAGCCGTCGAGAGGCTGATCCGCTCGGCGGAGAACCTTCAGCGCGCCCCCGGCCCGGAGGCGGCGCTGCGCTCTCAGCGGGGCGTGCTCAAGGCGACCTCGAACCTGCGCACGCTCGTCGAGAACGTGCCCGGCGCCCAGGCCAAGGCCGTGCGCGCCGCGCTCGGCGAGGTCGAGCGCGTCATCAAGGCCCCCGCGCCGCCGGCGTCGACGACGGTCAGCGCGGCCGACGCGGCCCTGCTGGCCGACATGCAGACGGCCTTCCGCCGCCAGCGCAACCTGATGCAGCTCACGGGCAGCGAGGAAGGCCTCCAGCGCCTCGTGCTGGAGGCCCGCACCTTGCGCATGGCCGGCGAGCAGCGCCTGGCCCGCCTGGAGCGGGAGCTGGGCCTGGCCGAGCGCTCCGGCTCGCCCACGGCCGGGGAGACGGCGCGGGCCCTGAAGGCCGAGATGGAGCTGGTCAAGGCGGAGGTCCGTCTCGCCGAGAAGTTCGAGGGCGTGGACGCGGGCGCGCGCGTCATCAGCCTTTCCGAGAAGCAGGTGTCCCTCGAGGTCCAGATCGCCCGCGGCGAGGGCGGCCCGCAGGCGCCCGCCCGGCTCAAGGATGTCGTCCGGCAGATCGACGAGCTCGAGGCGACGATGACGGTCCAGCGCCGCGCCGCCCACAAGGAGCATCGCTCCGCCATGCTCGAGGTCTACCAGACCGGCGCGGAGATGGGCAAGGTCGACGCGGCCATCGCCAAGGCCGCCTCCGAGGGCAAGCCCGTGGAAGCGCTCCGGGCGCAGTTGGACGCGCTCGGCGCCCGCCGCGCGACGCAGCGCGCGACCGTCACGGAGAAGACGGCGGAGCTCGGCTCGGGCGCGGCGGACGGCGCCATCGGGCCGGGTCTGCAGCGCCTGCGCATCATGCGCGGCCAGATCACCGAGGCCAAGGCGCAGGCCATCACGGCCCGCGCCGCCGCGGAGAAGCCCGGGACCTCCGCCGCCGAGATCCGCAAGGCGCTCGACGGCGCGGCGGCTTTCGAGCGCCAGGCGGCCGCGCTGGAGCGCGACCTGGGCACGCTCACCACGCGCACCCAGAAGCAGGTGCGCGAGGTCTTCGCCCAGACGGCCGACGAGATCGTCGCCATCGCCCGCACCCCGGGCAACGAGGCGGCCGTGCTGCGCCGGCTCCAGGCGCGCCGCAAGCTCATGGAGAGCTTCGCGGGCGACGAGAGCCCCATCTACTCGGTGTACCGCGAGATGAAGAACGACATGGAGCCCATCGCGCACAACCAGCAGCTCCTCAGCGAGAACAAGGCCGTCTACGACAAGGCCGCCGACCTCCTGCTCAAGCGCATCGACGGCGGGAACCTGTTCTCGACCTTGCCGTCCATCATGAAGATGACCTACCAGGTCTTCGCGGGCAAGCCCATCACCGTCCCGGCCGACCGCGTGGGCCTCACGCGCATCCACACGGCCAAGCTGCTCAAGGCGCTCTTCAAGGACCCGATCATGCCGCCCGGCCAGCGCGAGAGCCTGTTCTGGACCATGGCGCCGTCCTTGCTCTTCCCGAAAGGCATGGGCGGGCGCTCGTCCTGGGTGCGCGCCGAACTGCTCAAGCTCGCGCAGGCCTACCATGAGAACCCCGCCGGCATCCGCCTGGACGGCCTGACCAAGAAGGTCAACGTCGTGCACAACGGCCAGTGGTTCGAGAGCATGGACAACGAGAGCCGCCGCTTCTGGGAGCTGCACTACGGAACCGACCTGACCCTGCCTTACACCCACCGCTCCATCTCGACCATCCGCGACCTGACCACGGACAAGCGCGCCCACTTCATCTCCTTCTCCGGCACCGCGGGCACGAAGTTCCGCGAGCATCTCGAGTTCAACAAGGTCCAGCTGGCCGGCAAGGGCTCGGTGGCGCCCGAGGGCGTGAAGATCGACCTGCGCCCCAGCCAGACCCAGAAGATCTCCGCCATCAAGGAGGCCATCCTGGAGAGCGCCGCGCTCTCGCGCGACCACGTGGTCATCCGCAACTACGACAGCATGCCGCCCGCCGTGAAGGCCGAGGTCGACGCCTACATGGCGGCGCGCCCCGCCATCAAGGGCAAGGATTCCGCCGTCGTGCGCATCAGCGAGTTCTCGACCCAGGCCACCCGCGACTGGCTCGCCGCCCTGCGCGCCAAGCAGCCGGCCGACACGAGCCTCGTGGTGCTCAGCGTCTCGGACACCCGCGTGCTCAAGCTCGTGCGCAACTACATGATCCGCTCGGGCCTCGTGAAGGAGAGCGAGATCGCCATGGTCTTCTCCGACGCCGAGTTCCTCCGCCTCAACCGCCCCGACGCCAAGGTCCACGAGCAGATGAACCTCAACGGCCTGGAAGA
>CAZTZW010000281.1:0-1623 GCA_964618085.1 uncultured Elusimicrobia bacterium | reverse complement strand
GTGCTCATCCTCGACACGCGCGTCGGCGGCCGCGGCCTCGACCTCAACTACAAGGGCGACGAGCGCGGCGTCCTCGCCGACCCTTTCCGCGGCTACAGCAACTACAAGATGCTCATCGTCGACCCTCACGAGATGTCGGCCGTCCATCTCCTCCAGGCGCAGGGCCGCATCGACCTGGGCCGCGTCCTGCCCGGCGCGCACCGCGAGTTCTCGATGGTCATGGACGTCAAGGCCGTCCAGGGCGAGGCGGTGTTCCGCAAGATGTTCTCCGACTCTCCCTTCTTCGTCGAGATGCGCAAGGACCCCGGCCTCGAGGCCTACGCGCGCCAGCGCGGCGCGACGACCATCGACTGGGCCCTGGTCCACGACTACGTCGCCCTGCGCGAGGCCGGCGGCACGGTCGAGGCCCAGGGCGTCGCCAAGAAGTACCGCTCCGTCGTGCAGGAGCACCTCGAGAAGCGCCAGCTCGAGGTTGAAGAGGACCAGCTGCGCTCCTCCTCGGTGAGCGATGAGCCCTCCAGCTCCCCCGGCCGCCACCCCGGCCTCCTCCGCTTCACGCCCGGGCGCTGACAAAAGTTAACCTAGGGGCCAGGCACCGAGTTAACATTTCTCTTTTTGAGAAGAGAAACAGCCGCTTTGGAGCAATTCAGAGCGCGGGCGATGTCGGTATCGGAGTAGCCTTCCTCTCGTCCCCAAGTCGCGAACATCGTTTTGGCGCGCGTATGCGCCCTGGTCCTCATTCCTGCGGAAAGGGCGCTGGATTCAACACCGCAAGCCGTTGCTGCCAGAGCAAGTAGATCGTCTAAGCCGCGTCGTGTAGGCGTCCTTTTGTCATCGATGAGCTCAAGATAGAGTTCTCGCAACGCGTCTATCGATAGGCCGCTGATATCGCTGAGACGAGAAAGACTTAGGAGCGACGAGTTATCGTCGAACAGCGCGGCATGGCTCGACCAGCGCCACTCCGATGGGTCCGAGACGATGCCGGCTCTGACGGGATTGAGATGGATGTAGGCGACTAGGCGGATCAGATACTTCAGGTCTTCGCATGGGATTGCTTTGTAGCGTGATTCGAAAACATGGCCGACTCGCTCATGCGTGCGATTGAAGTACAGCGAGTAGGAGGTCAGGAGCTTATGCATAGCGATTCCCAGAGGCGTGTCGGCGACGGCTAGCAGGATGTGGAAATGATTGCCCATCAGGCAATAGGCGAATATGCTTAGGCCATGTTCTCTGATGGTTCTCGCTAGCACAGACATGAATACGTGACGGTCCTCATCCGAACGATAGATGTCCTGCTTGAGCACGCCGCGCGATATGACGTGGTAGATGGCGTCGGGATGATGGACTCTTGGCGCTCTTGGCATCATCTACCATACGATTGAGGCCATCAAAATGTTCCACCGAAAAGTTAATTCGGTGCCTGGCCCCTTTGTTAACATCCTGGGATGCCAGGGATCGCCGTCCTCGCCGCCGCCTTGCTCGTGCAGGGCGCCTATCCGACGCATTGGGCCGCGCTCGCGTGCGCGGCGACGGCGTTGTGGGCCGCTAGCCGCGCGCCGCTGGCGCTGGGACCCGCGGGCTGGTGGCTGCTGTGGCTGGGGTGGAGCGTGGTGGCGGCGGCCG
>CAZTZW010000280.1:0-4545 GCA_964618085.1 uncultured Elusimicrobia bacterium | reverse complement strand
GGCGGTCAACGGCTACGCCCGCACGCGGCTGGAGTACATCGCCGACGGCATGCGCGCGCGCGCCGAGGCCGCCGACCGGGCTTTCGCCGCGGGCGACCCGCTGACGGGCGTGGCGTGGCGCTACAGCGAGTGGGCCGGGCACGTGGTCGGCCTGCCATGGAGCGTCGCGGCGTCGTTGACCGGCAAGGACGCGGGCAAGGAGGCCGTCGGCTTCACCCGCGTGGGGGGGCTGGTCGTGGGCTCCCACGACCACGTCGTGAGCATGCGGGCCCTCTCCGATTCGCCGTGGTACGTCGCCTGGCCGGCGAGCCTGGCCTCGGCGTCCTTGGTCGGCGTGAACCTGTTCGGCGGCAGCAAGGCCGCCGCCGGGCTGCGCGGCGACGTGGTCAAGCTCGCGAAGGACGCGGCCGCGCGCGACGCACGGGCCGCGTTCCGCGCCGACAACGCGGAGCTCATCGCCCGCAACCTGGCCGTCCCCGACGACGCCGCGCGCCGCGCGGCCGTGCGCGAGCAGATGCCGGACCTGTCGCCGGCCCAGGCGGAGGCCGTGCTGAGCGCCCACCACGCCCGCCCCTGCGCGGGAGACGACTGCACGTTCTCGGACCTGCGCGTGAAGTACGAGCTCATGACCGGGGCCGGCATGACGCCCGCGCAGGTCCGCGAGGCGCTCGACCGCGGCCTGGCAGGCTTCAAGTTCGGCGACCTGTTCGTCCGGCCGGGCAAGCCCTTGGCGCCGGACGAGCTCGCCGCCGCCCGCCGTCAGGTCTGGAGCCTCTTGGACTCCGGCAACCGCGACGCCCGCGAGCGCCTGCGCGGCTACGCCCAGCACATCGCCATCCGCGTGGGCGAGGGGCCGGGCGCGCGGGACCGCTTCGTGGCGGTGCTGCAGAAGGAGCTGCACGACTCGCTCCTGCCGGATTCCGGCAAGCTCCCCACCATCGGGACGCTCGACACGGCGGGCTTCTACGCCCAACTCAAGAAAGGCGCGTTCATCGACAACGGAGCGGGCGACGACCACGGCTCGGTCTCGCATCTCTTCCAGATGGCCTACCTCTCCAGCCAGATGGGCAAGAACGCCTTCGCCCGCTTCTTCGGCGAGGTGTCCCGCGAGTACGACGCGACGGTCGCCGCCCTCGTCGCCAAGGGCCTGCCGCGGGACCAGGCCGTGAAGACGGCCGCCGGGAAGGCCAAGGGCATGCTGTGGGAGACCACCTTCGACGCCGGGCCGCGCGAGGGCGGCTACCGGTCGCCCGAAGCGGTCACCCAGATGTTGTGCCACTTCCTCGGGAGCCTGCCGGAGTGCGCGCGGACCCTCCGCACCCGCACCTGAGGAGCCGGCGCGTCAGCGCAGGACGACGCGGGCGTCGGGCGGCTCGGGCGAGGGGTCGTCCACGACGGTGAAGTCGATGCGGCCGAGCTCGCGGCGGTCGGAGGTCTCGACGCGCACGCGCCAGCGGCCGGGCCGGTAGTTGCTCTTGACGCTGCTGGCGCGGAAGCCTTCGTCTCGGCCCCCGACGACCGACAGGGGCACGGCGTCGGAGGGCAGCCAGCCGTCCTCGCCGCGGTAGAGCCACTGCACCTGCAGGCGCTCGGTGAACCGGGTGGGCGAGAACACGCTGACGAAGCAGTGGATCCTGTCGCCGGGACGCGCCAGGAAGGTCTGGTCGCCGCGCTGCCAGAACTTCCAGCGGGGGCGCGTCATGGTGAGCGCGTAGCGCTCCCCTTCGCGGCGGACGTCGTGGTAGATGCCGATGGCCGACAGCGACAGGGGCACGGGCGGGATGACCTTGAGGGCGTACAGGGCCGCGAAGGCGAGCGCGACGACGCCGAAAGGCGCGACGAGGTGGCGGTGGACCACGGCGTCGGGCAGGTCGCGCTTGAGCAGGCGCGTCAGGACGTAGACGCACGCGCCGGCCGCGGCCAGCGAGCCGGCGAAGGCCAAAGCGCCGATGGAGCCCAGGAGCATGGGCACGAGGTAGGTGAAGTACGCGATGAGGCACAGGCTGAACAAGGTCATCCGCAGGGTCGTGCCCGAGTCCTTGAAGGGCTTGAGCTCGTTGACCGCCAGGAGCGCGACGAGCGCCAGCAGGAACAGGAACGACGTGCCCAGCGAGGCGCTCTTGAAGAAGAACAAGGTGTAGATGTTGAGCAAGGTCCCCAGCATGAAGTGCGTGGCGCCGACGTGGTAGCGCCACGCGTTCTTGAAGCGCTCCGGCGGGGTGAAGCGGCCGTAGAGCGCGCGCAGCTCCAGGCTCGTGAGGAAGGCGCAGAGGAAGAGGTAGCTCGCCTGGTGGATGACGTTATGGAGCTTGTCGATGCGGCCGACGGCGACGGTGTCGAAGACGAAGCCCGCGGCGAAGAAGGCGACCGTGCACTGCGGCTCGTGCTCGAGGTAGAAGCGTTTGAGGCTCGCGAGCCTCCCCGTGGGTGGAGCCGTGGGCTCGGTGGTCAGCACCGGTATAGTAGACCACATGTGAAAAGCGTAAGATGGGCGCGTGCTGATGGTCCTGCTGCTGGTCTCGTCCTTCGCGGCGTCCGCGGCGCCGGCCAAACCGGCGCTCGTGACGCGCGCCCAGTGGGGCTCCAAGCCCGACCCCATCCCGGCGTCGCGCCGGCAGGTCCCCGCCTGGATCACGGTCCATCACGCGGGCGTGGCCTGGCGCGCCGGAGGCGATCCCGTCGACTTCATCCGCCGGATGCAGCGCTGGGGCAAGGAGCCGCCGCGGAGCTGGCCGGACCTCCCCTATCACTACCTGATCGCGCCCGACGGCCGCATCTTCGAGGGCCGCCCCGTGGAGTTCGAGCCCGAGAGCAACACGCGCTACCCGCTCAACGGCAACATCGGGGTGGAGATGATGGGCGACTTCAACGCGCAGCGTCCCAGTCCCGTTCAGCTGCGCTCGGTCACGGCGCTCACGGCGTGGCTGGCCTCCGAGCACCGCATCAAGCCGGACCATATCCGGGCGCACAAGGACGCCGCGCCGGGCCAGACCGATTGCCCGGGCCGCGACTTCGACCGCTACTTCGCGGATGGCGCATTCAAGCGCTGGGTCCGGCAGGCTCTGACGGGCGCCGCGCCCGCGATAGACCCCGGGCCGCCGCTACCCGAGGGTCCGACGGCGCCCATCCCCTTGGACTAGAGCTCGAGCGAGCTCAGGCCGCCCTCGCGGGGGAAGAGCTGGGGCGTCTGGTCGCGGTTCTGCCGGCGCGCTCCGTCCTGCACGTTGGGCACGACGTAGTCGTAGAGCCCGCGCACCGTCACGCGGCCCGAGCCGTCCTTGGCCGCCCCGTTGAGGCCGCGCAGCAGGTAGTAGGTGAAGAGGCCGTGGCCCTGCTCGTCGAGCGTGCCGGTGACCTGCGCGCCGTCGGCGGCCGTCAGCGCGACGACCTTGGCCGAGTCCTGCGACAGCGAGACCTTGGCCACGAGCGGGCGCAGGCCCTTGGCCAGCACGGAGCGCCCGCCGGAGCCCGAGAAGCAGGCGTCGAGCGCCACGATGGAGCGCTTGGCCTTGAGCGCGGCGAGCTTGGCGTACAGGCGCTTGATGGGGTAGCCCGTGTCCTCGAGGAACTGCGGGTCGCCGTCCCAGGGCACGAGATAGCCCTCGCCGGTCTTCGGGTCGGGCGCGCCGTGCCCCGAGTAGTACACGAAGACGGTGGAGCGCTCGTTGACGTTGTTGGCGAGCCAGGTGTCGAGCATCTTCGCCATGGACGCGCGCCCGGCTTTGGCGCCGAGCAGCAGGGCGACGTTGCGCTCGGGATAGCCCAGAGCGAGCAGGTGCTCCTTGACCGCCTTGGCGTCGCGCTCCGCGTAGGAGGCCGCGGGCAGGTCCGAGTAGGCCTCGATGCCGATGACGACGGCGTAAGCGTCCGGATCGGTCGCGCGCTTGTAGCGGGGCTTGTCGGCGTCGGACACGGGCTCGGCGGCGGGCTTGGGAGCCGGGGCCTTGGCGCTCTCGAGGGTGGCCTTCACGATGGCGGCGATCTGCTCGGAGCCCAGCGCGGCGGCGGGGGCGGCCGCGGCGGCCGCGGGCACCGCGACGGCGCCCTTCTCGGCGCGCGCGACCGCGTACAGGTCGGAGCCCGGGGCGAAGGCCGCCTTCAGCGCGTTGGCCAGGTTGTCGTCGAAGCTCTTGAGCGTCCAGAAGGCGTCCTGGACGGTCAGCAGCCTGCGTTCGGAGGACGGGGCCGTGGCCTCGACCACGACGCCCATGACGCCGTCGGGGCTGTACTTGGCCGTCAGCAGCACGTCCAGGCTCGCGGCGAGGCTGCGGTCATTGACGGCCGTCGCGTCCACGCCGCGGGCGCGCAGGGCCTCCGCGACCCGTTCGCCGTAGCGCCCTGGGTCGGTGGCGTAATAGACGGCGAAGCGCAGCGGCTTCCGGCCCGCGCGGACCTCGGCGGGGACGGTCTTGGCGGCCTCCACGGCCGCGGGCTCGGGCGTCACGAGGTTAGGGAGCGTCGCGGCGCAACCGCACAGCGGGAGGACGGCGAGGAGGAGCAGCGCGCGAAGTTTCTGGCCAACATCCGCGCGGAGGCGGCGCGCAT
>CAZTZW010000279.1:0-4551 GCA_964618085.1 uncultured Elusimicrobia bacterium | reverse complement strand
GCGGCTGAGGACATGGGTGTAGATCATCGTCGTGCTCACGTCGCTGTGGCCGAGCAGTTCTTGAACGGTGCGGATGTCGTAACCGTCCTCGAGGAGATGGGTGGCGAAGGAATGTCTCAACGCGTGGCATCCGGCGGGCTTATGGACGCCGGCCTTCATCCTTGCTTCACGGAAGGCCCGCTGAAGGACGGATTCGTGCAGATGGTGGCGGCGCTGGACGCCTGATTCGCGGTCCGTGTAATGACTCGTCGCGGGGAAGACCCACTGCCAACCCCATTCGCGGTCGGCCGATGGGTATTTCCGGGCTAAGGCGTGCGGGAGCTCGACACGGCCGAGGCCGCGGGAGAGGTCTTCGTCATGCAGGCGCCGGACGGCTTGCAGATGATGTTCCAACGATTCCCGCAGGCTGGACGGGAAGGCCGTGATGCGGTCCTTGTCCCCCTTTCCCGCTCGCACGACGATCTGGCCTTGTGACCAGTCCAAGTCTTTGACGCGCAGGCGGCAGCACTCCATCAGACGCAGGCCGCAGCCGTAGAGCAAGGTCGCCATCAAGCGCGCGGTCCCATTCATAAGGGACAAGATGACGCGCACCTCGTCGCGGCTGAGGACCACCGGCAGGCGTTCCGGGCGCTGCGCCCGTACCACGCCCTCGAACATACCCAGCTTACGACCGAGGGCGTGCTCGAAGAAGAAAAGGAGAGCGTTGAGGGCTTGATTCTGAGTCGAAGCGCTGACGGCTGACTTCACGGCGAGCTCCGTGAGGAAGCGGCCGACTTCCCGCTCTCCATGGGACTCGACGTCGCCCTCCGCGGCCCGCAGATAGCGCCGGATCCATCCGAGATAGGCCTTTTCCGTCCGGCGGGCGAGATGCCTGGCGCGTATGGCTTCCCGCGCGCGGGTCAGCGCGTCTCCGTCCGCCGGGACCGGCGCCATCGGCAGGGCCGCGGACAGGAGAGCCCGGAGGCGCTCCTCCATGCCCGCTTCCGCCGGGACGGACCAGAGCTTACGCTCCGAGTCCCAACGTCGGCCGGGGACGGTCTTGATGCGGGCCACGCCTTCCGCGGAGTACGGCAGGCGCACGAGCAGGCGTCCTTGCTCGACGGGTCCGAACTGGATGGGGTCGGGTTCGCTCATAGGCCTCATACTCCATACGAATGAGGAGGCCCGAAAGTTCCCTATGTCGCTAGGTGATGCAGGAACTGCGCGATGAAGGTCTGATAGGGCACGCCCTGCTCCTTGGCCTTCTCCTTGATGCGGATGAGGTCATGGCTGTTGATGCGGATGTGCAGGATGGCGTCCTTGCGCCGGGAACGGATCTCCGCCGCCGCGCGGGCGGCCGACGCCGCGACGATCTTCTGCACCTCCGGGCCGAGCGGGACGTACTCGTCCGAATCCTCGATGGCCCGCTCCTCCGGCGTCAGCTTGATGCGGCGGACGTCGATCCGCTTCCTGGACTTCATGCCCGCCCTCCTTTTCCCCAGAGCCTGGTGTATTTGCGGCTGGGGTACATCGTCTTGAGGAATATCTCGCCGGCGCGCATCACGCACGGCGCGGCCCACACGTAGCCGCGCACGCGGCACAGCATGAGCGACTGTCCCCGGCGGCTCGGATTCCCCTGGATCAGCAGGAACTCCCCCTCCAAGAACTCCTCGAACGAAAGCCCGCGCGACGCCTTCAGCGCGTCGCTCTTGGCGGGGTCCCAGAGAAAAGTGTAACTCATTTGTATATACATTTCAAGAGGGCATGCCCCTCCCTATACATACGACTGGGGAGGCCCGAAAGTTCCCTCGCCTAGGCGGCGAGGAGGGCGCGGACGGCTTCGATGGCGGTCTGGCCTTCGACCAGCTTGAGGCGGACGATGTCGCCCTCGTTGGAGGGGATGAAGGACAGGCGGGGGCCGAAGGATTTCAGCCAGCGGGCGGGGGCGGCGGGGTCGGGCGGGGCGTCGGCGTGCCAACTGAGGTTGACGGAGACTTCGGTCTCGGTGATGGAGGCGACGCGGGCTTTGCGGGCTTCGGCGCGCAAGGTCAGCATCTCGAAGAGGTTCTTGACGGGCTGGGGCGCGGGGCCGGAGAGGCGCTCGAGCTCGGCCAGCAGCTCCTTGGCGCCGGCGGGGGTCGCGCGCAGGGCGCGCTTGTAGAGCTTGAGGCGCTCCAGCTCGCCGGGGAGGTAGTCCTCGGGGATGTAGGCGCGCATGCGCAGGTCGACGGCGACGGGGCGGTCGTCCTCGACGGGCAGGCCGCGCATGCGGGTGACCTCGTTCTCCAGGAGCGAGGAGTAGTAGTCGGCGCCGATGGCGTTCATGAAGCCGTGCTGCTTGGCGCCGAGGAGGTCGCCGGCGCCGCGGATCTCGAGGTCGCGCAGGGCGAGCTTGATGCCGGCGCCGAGCGCGCCGAACTCCTTGAGGGCGTCGAGGCGCTTGCGGGCGTCCTCGGGCAGGTCCTTGAGCTCGGCGTCGGGCGGGTGGAAGAGGTAGCAGAAGGCCCTGCGCTTCTCCCTGCCGATGCGGCCGCGCAGCTGGTAGAGCTGGGCCAGACCGAAGTCCTGGGCGTCTTCCACTAATAGGGTGTTCACGCTGGGGATGTCGAGGCCGGACTCGATGATGGTGGAAGCCACGAGGACGTCGGACTTACGCTGGGCGAAGTCCCACATCGCCTTCTCGATGTCGGCGCCCTTCATCTGGCCGTGCACCATGGCGACGCGCGCGCCGCCGGAGAGGCGCTCGATGCCCTCCATGGCCTCCTTCATGCTGCGCACGCGGTTGTGGACGTAGTAGACCTGGCCGCCGCGGGACAGCTCCTCCGAGATGGCGGTGGAGATGACGCGCTCGTCCCAGGGACCCACGCGGGTGACGATGGGCTGGCGGCCGGTGGGCGCGCTCTCGATGAGGGATATCTGCCTAAGACCGGTCAGCGCCTGGTGCAGGGAGCGCGGGATGGGCGTAGCCGAGAGCGAGAGCACGTCCACCTCGGCGCGGATCTTCTTGAGCTTCTCCTTGTCCCCCACCCCGAAGCGGTGCTCCTCGTCCACGATGATGAGGCCGATGTCGGCGAAGCGCACGTCCTTCTGGAGCAGGCGCGCGGTGCCGATGACCACGTCGACCTTGCCGGACTTCAGGTCCGCCAGGATCTGCTTCTGCTCGGACTTGGTCTGGAAGCGGGTCATGAGGGCCAGCTTCACCGGGAAGCCGGCCATGCGGCGCGCGAAGGTGCGCAGGTGCTGGTCGGCGAGCACCGTGGTCGGGGCCAGCACGGCGCATTGCTTGAGGCCCATCACGCACTTGAAGGCGGCGCGCATCGCCACCTCGGTCTTGCCGAAGCCCACGTCGCCGCAGACCAGGCGGTCCATCGGGCGCGGCGTCATCATGTCGGTCAAGGTCTCGGCGATGGCCTTGTTCTGGTCCTCGGTGGGCTCGTAAGGGAACGCGGCCCCGAACTCGCGCTCCATCTCCCCCTCCGGCGGGAAGGCGTGGCCGGGACGGGCGGCGCGGCGGGCCTGCATCTTGAGGAGCTCTTCGGCCAGCTCGCGCACGCCCTCGGCGACCAGGCGCTTGGTCTCCTCCCAGGTGCGGGTGTCGAGCGAGGACAGGCGCGGGCGCTTGCCCTCCACGCCCGCGTACTTCTGCACGCGGTCGAACTCGGTGAGCGGGACGTACAGGCGGTCGGAGCCGCGGTACTCGAGCTTGAGGCAGTCCTGCGCGCCGTGGCCGGGCACGCTCACCGGCTCCAGGCCCTGGTAGCGCGCGACGCCGTAGTCCTGGTGGACCACGAAGTCGCCGCCCTTGAGCTCGCGCCAGCGCACCTGCTGGGCGCCCTTGGCCGCGTAGCGCTTCCAGCGGCCGACGCCGCGCCAGTCGCGGCCGAACACCTCGCTCGAGGCGTACACCGCCAGGCCCTCGGCCTCGCGGCGGAAGCCCGTGCGCAGGGGGCCGATGAGGAACTGGATGGCGACGCCCTTCAACTGCTCGGCCAGGATCTCCTGCAGGCGCGCGTCCTCGCCGTGGTTCAGGCTCCAGAGATGGACCTTCAGGCCCGCGGCGTGGTCGCGCCGCATCTCCTCCCAGGCCTTGGCCGCGTCGCCCGCGAACGGGCCCAGGGCGCGCGCGCCGAAGTCCAGGCCTTCCTCCGCGCCGCGGACGAGGTCCAGGCGGCGGACGCCCTCGGGCGCGGCCAGGCCCTCCACGCCGTCGACGACGAGCCACAAGGCGTCCTGCGCCAGCCAGTCGGCGACCTTCCCGCCCGCGGCCGGCTCCTCCGCGGGGGAGGCCTGCGCGTCGGCGACCACGGCGCCCGGCTCCTGGGAGATGGGGTCCACGGTGCGGATGGAGGCCACGCGGTCCTCGTCGTAGAGGACGCGGTAGGCGACGGCGGGCTCGAGCGCGTGGAAGTCGAGCACCGCGCCGCGCACGGCGAACTCGCCCGGGCTCTCCACGAAGTCCACGCGCTGGTAGCCCGCGGCGGCGAGGGCCTCGACGGCCTTGGTGCGCGGGAACAGGTCGCCGGAGCGGAAGCGCACGGTCTTCGCCTTGAAGTCGGCGGCATGCTGGATGAA
>CAZTZW010000278.1:0-4564 GCA_964618085.1 uncultured Elusimicrobia bacterium | reverse complement strand
CGGAGAAGTCCTCGCGGGCGAAGCCGTGGGTGCGGTCGGGGTAGGAGACCACGGCCACGCGCCCGCCCGGCGCGAGGGTGTCGCGCAGGCGGCCGAAGTAAGTGACGCGGTCCTCGAGGAAATTGTACACGTCGCTGACCAGCGCGAGGTCGTAGCGGTGCTTGGAATAGAAGGGGTCGAGCCCGGAGGGGCTCACGAGCACCGCGGAGAGGTTGTCGAGGCCCCTGCGGCGCGCCTGCTCGGCGACGTAGGCGGTCATGCGCGGGTCGATATCGGTGGCGTAGACGCGGCCGCCCCCCTCCTTGACGGTCTCGGCGAGGCGGTAGGCGTGCTGCCCCGTGCCGGCGCCGATGTCGAGCACCGTCATGCCGGGGCGCACGCCCAACTCGACGACGAGCTTCTCGATGACCGCGCGCTTGGCCTCCTGGCCGCGGAGGATCAAGGCCAGCTCTGGGTCGGGCGCGGCGGCGCGCGCGCAGGGCGCGAGCACGGCCAGCAGGACGGAGAAGCGGATCATCAGACGACGGCGACGGTCCCGCTCGGACCGTGGGGGTTGAGAGCGCCGGGCGCGTAGTCGGCGCGCGGGAAGGGCAGGAAGGACGGGTGGTAGAACTGCATGACCACCTCGTCGGCGAAGAAGCCGCCGCGGGGCGTGAGGGCCAGGCGCACGGCGTCTTCCTCGACGAGGCCGTGCGCGCGCAGCCGGTCGACCACGGGGCCGAAGGCGTCGCGGATGCCGACGCCCGTCCGCCGGCGGAAGCGCTCTTGGGATACTCCGTAGCTCTTCAGGGGCAGCACCAGGGAGCGGCGGCGCTCGTCGTCGGGGCCGCGTACCATGCCGCGGTCGATGGGCAGGCGGCCGGCGTCGATGGCGTCGTAGTAGGCCTTGAGGTTCGCGCCGGTATTGAGCAGGAACCGGTCGCCGAGGCTCGACCACGAGGACACGCCCATGCCGAGGTTGTCGTTGATGCGGCAGCCGTAGTCGCGCAGGTAGTAGGAGATGTGCCGCGGGGCGCGCGAGAAGATGCGTCGGAGGTTCTCGCCGAACCCGCGCTCGGCGCACAGCAGGGCGCCCAGCGCTTTCATGACGTAGGTCTCCTCGAGACTCGGGAAGCTCTCCGGGGAGTGCTCGTGGCGCGCGGCGATGGCGCCGGTCTTGTCGCCGTGGGGCACGATCCGCAGACGGTACAACTGGCAGGCGTCGATGTCCTCGGAGAGAGCGGTCGCGAGGGTGTCGGCCCACTTCTCCGCGGTGCAGCCCGGGAAGCCGTAGATGAGGTCGATGGAGACGCTGCCGATGCCGGCCTTGCGGATGGCGCGGATGGCGTCGCGCGCCTGCTGCGCGTCGTGGGGGCGGGCCATGTAGCGCAGGACCGCATCGTCGAAGGACTGCACGCCCATGCTGATGCGGTGCACGCCGAAGTCGCGCATCACCGCCAGGCGCTCCGCGCCCTTGGGCCCCAGCAAGGTCTCGGGCTCGGCCTCCATGGAGAACTGGCGGCACTCGGAGAGGTCGAAGCGGGTGGTGAGCGCGGTCAGGAACCGCTTCATCTGCTTCGGGGAGAGGATGGTCGGCGTGCCTCCTCCGATGAGCACGGAGGACGGGCGGATGCGGTCGCGGCCCAGGCGCGCCTTCCAAAGGAGCATCTCCTTCTCGAGATGGTCCAAGTAGTGGTCGATGTCCGCCTCGGAGTTGGCGAGGCTGACGACCCAGTGGCAGTAGGTGCAGCGCGAGGGGCACTGCGGGATGTGCACGTACAGGCAGGTGCGGTCCGCTCCCTGCCAGTCCAGGCCGTCGAGCACCGCCTCACCGGAAGGCGGGTACTTGGTCAGCGGCGGGTAGTAGATCGCGGGGAAGAAGAGGTCGGTCTGCGGCAGAAGCCCCAGCGTCTTGAGGCCCTCGGGATCGAAGGTTCTCACGACCGCGCGGGCGTCGTCGATGAGGCTGCTGGAAGGGCTCATTTAAGGATGTACCGCCCTTAGGGTGACGGATAAACCGTCTGAAATCAAGAGCGGCGTGGTCTTTGTAGCACAATGCGCGCCCGGCTGTCTCCGGACGCCGGAGCGGCTCAGCGAGGTACCGGGGTGAACACCCAGACCGCCTGGAAGGGCGGCAGAGGCGTCTTGCTCACCAGCTCGTAGCCGGCGGCGCGCATCATGAGCGTGCGGCGGTCCGTCGCCAGCGCCCAGCGGACTTCGGGAGCCGACGACCAGTACGGAGCGTCCGGCGTCGGGGCGCGCAGGAACGGCCGGTAGCGCTGGATGAGCAGCATCTTATTGAGGCTCTGCATCAGCTTGAAGAGCTGGAACTCGATGCGGGCGATCTGTCGGTCCGCGACCTGGTCCAGGGCGAGGCGGTGGGAGATCCAGGAGGCGTAAGGGCGCTCTTGGTCGGTGAGCCCCAGTCCGCCGCGCAGGCCCGGACCGTCCGATAGGCCGCGGTAGAGCCGTCCTTCGAGGGCGGCGTTGAGATGGAAGACGATCTTGCGCGCGAAGAAAGGGTCGTCCGGGCGCAGGCCGTCCTTCATCTCCTTGCGCAAGCCCACCAGCGCCGAGGCGTAAGGGGACCCTTCCGGCTCCTTCGCGACCGCGGCGGCGAGGCCGGCGGCGTCCTTCACGTCCTCGATGAAGAAGCCCCGTTCCCACGCCATCTCGCTCTCCACGAGGACGAGGCGTCCTCCGGGTTTGAGGCCGGCGAGGAGGCCCCGATAGAGGTCGACGGGGGTGGCCAGGTAGTTGAAGACGTCCCAGAGCATGATGAGGTCGTAGGAGCGCGAGGAGTAGAAAGGGTCCAGCCCTTCCGCGACGAGGCGGGTCTCGATCTGAGGCAGGCCGCGGCTCTTGGCCTGGGACGCGATGTAGTCGACGAAACGGGCGGAGACGTCCGTCGCGACGACGCGTCCTTCGGGCCCCACGGCCTGGGCCAGCCGGTAGGCTTGCTGCCCGGTCCCCGCGTAGACGTCGAGGACGCTCATGCCGGGGCGCAGGTCGAGGGAGCGGACGACGTCGTCGATGCGGGGCGCCTTGATCTCCTGCGTGCGTACGATCGAGGCGAGGTCGTCCCCCCCGGCGGTCGGAGCGGCCGCGGGCGCCGCGGCCCGGGACGCGGGCGCGATCAAGGTCAGGAGGAGGAGCGAAGCGGCCGCGCCGTCGAGGCCCGCGGTCTTGAGGGGCATTCGCACGCCCTAATAGTACAATATCCCCAAGGTCCCGAGGTCTATGCGCGCACGAGCGGCGTCGTCGACGGCGGTCGTCACCATGATGCTGCCTGCGCTCCTCCTGGCGGTCGGGGCCGCGCGCGCGGCCGAGTCGTCCGAGCGGATGCTCCCGGATTTCCGTCTGCTCGACGAGTCCGGCGTCTCCCGTCGCCTCTCGGGCTACGGCGACCACGACGCCGTCGTGATCGTCGCTCATTCGGGGCGCTGCGCGACGTCGCGCCGCGACGCCGCGCGGGTCGAGGAGCTCCGCCTGCGGCGGCGCGGGAAAGACGTCCAGTTCCTCCTCCTAGACGGCGACGGGGCGGGCCATGAGGAGCTGTCGGCCGCCGCCGCGGACTACGCTCTTCGCGTCCCGTTGCTCGTCGACCCGACGGGCGCCGTGACGCGTTCGCTGGGCGCTCGCCGCGCCTCGGAGGCATTCGTGATCCGCGCGCGGGAGCGACGGCTGGCGTGGCGCGGTCCGCTCTCGGATGTCGACGCGGCGCTGCGCGCGGCGCTCGACGGCGGCGCCGTCCCCCCCTCCGTCGTCGAGGCCGGGGAGCCGGGTTGTCCGCTCGCGGAGCGAGAGCGCTCGGAGGTCTCTTATGAGCGCGCCGCCCGGATCCTGCGCGAGCGCTGCGCGGGCTGCCATTGGGACGAGACGGGGCCGGCGCCGATGACGTCCTACGAGAAGGTCCGCGGCTGGGCGCCGATGATGCGCGAGGCCCTCCTGACGGGGCGAATGCCGCCCTGGACGGCCGACCCGCGGTTCGGTCATTTCGCCAACGACATCTCGCTGAGCCAGGAGCAGCGCCGCGAGCTGGCGGATTGGCTCGAGGCGGGCGCGCCGCGGGGTGAGGGCGGCGACCCCTTGGCGGAGCACCGGCCGCGGCCGCGCGAGCGATGGCCCATGGGCCCGCCGGACCTCGTCTTATCCATGAACGAGCCCGTCGTCGTTCCCGCGAGCGGCACCTTCACCTGGCAGTACACGCAGCTCCTCGGCCCTCTGCCGGAGGACATGTGGATCCGGGGCGCGCAGATCAACCCCGGGAACCTGCGCGTGGCGCATCACGTGTTCGTCTACGATTTCCCCGGACCATTCAGGGCGTATGAGGGCTATCAGAAGAACTGGAAGTCGAAGGGGATGAGCGCCATCCGCCCGGCCGGCATCATTCCCGTCTGGAACTGGACGCCCGGCCGGCTGCCCGTCGAGCTGGCGCCGGGGGTCGGCATCCGGGTGCGTAAGGGCCGCTACCTCGTGCTGGAGGTCCACTACACGCCGAGCGGGCGCGAGGAGTCCGACCGCACCGAAGTGGGGTTCTACCTGCACAAGAGCACGTCGCCGCTCATCGAGATGAAGGTGATGA
>CAZTZW010000277.1:0-4573 GCA_964618085.1 uncultured Elusimicrobia bacterium | reverse complement strand
CGCTTCCGGCATCACCAACGCCGCCTTCACCGCCACCGGCGCCGGCGGCCACATCATCTCCGCCAGCTCCATCACCACGACCGGCGGCTTCTTCGGCAACGGCTCGGGCCTCACCGGCGTCACCGGCACCGACTCCTCCAAGGTCGCCAAGGCCGGCGACACCATGACCGGCGCCCTCACCATGTCCGGCGGCACCGCCAACATCGTCTCCGGCTCCTCCATCACCACCACCGGCGGGCTGTTCGCCACCTCCATCAACCTCGCGCCCGCCAACCCGACCATCACGTCCGGCGGGAGCTATATCAGCATCCCCAACGGCCTCTACATCTCGGGCGCCTCCGTGCCGCTCTACTCCGAGGCCAGCATCCGCGCCCGCGCCGGCATCTCCAACGACACCGGAGCGACCCTCGCCCTCAACGGCGGCACGGCCAACGGCACGGTCGTCGGCGGCGCGACGGCCGCGTCGGGCGCCGGCACCACCGACCTGACCGGCACCGGCTCGGTGTTCTTCGGCACCGGCGGCTCCTACAAGGTCACGAGCGCCGGCGCCGCGACCCTCGGCGTGACCAGCGCGGGCAACATGCAGTTCCCCGTGGCCGCCAACAGCGACCAGTTCTTCACCATGACCAACTGGACGGGCACGTCGCAGACCGGCCGCGTGGTGTTCTCCACGACCACGGCCTCGCGCGCGAACGGCCTGTGCTCCATCTCAGGCGCCGGCCAGCTCAACTGCAAGGGCTCGCTCAACAGCAACAGCCAGCCCGACGTCTCCGAGTACGTGCAGGCCGAGTCCGACGTCGAGGCGCACGAGGTCGTCGCGCTCAGCGAGTCGCGCGCGCCCAAGGCCGGCTACTGGGGCGAGCGCACCATGGTGCGCCGCGCCCGCCGCCCCTACGAGAGCGGCCTCATCGGCGTCATCGCCGGCTCCGACAGCGGCCTGAGCATCGGCGCGGGCTTCCTCGACGAGGACGGCGAGGGCAGCAAGGGCGTGCGCCCGCTGGCGCTCGCCGGCCGCGTGCCCGTCAAGGTCACGCTGGAGGGGGGCCCCATCAAGGCCGGAGACCCCCTGACCTCCAGCTCCACCCCGGGACGCGCGATGCGCGCCTCCGAACCCGGCGCGACCATCGGCGTGGCCCTGGAGGACTACGACGGCTCCAAGGGCGCCGAGGGCGTCGTGATGGTGTTCATCGACGTCGGCGAGCGCGGTCTGGGCCTCTACCGGGACCGTATGCGGGACATGGAGGATAAGAACCGGCGCCTCGAGTCCCGTCTCGAGAGGATCGAGGCCGCGTTGAAGGAGCGGCGCTGATATGACGCTCGCGAGCGCGGCCATGCTCGCGCTGCTCGCCGCCGCGCCGGCTCGCTCCGCCTCGCTCGACAACGACGCCACGAGCATCGGAGGCGCCTACGTCGTGAGCCCCTCCGGGAGCGTCACCAAGCCGCTGAACCCCTACTTCATCGCGGGGTTCTCGGGCACGGGCGCTTTGAACTGCAGCGCGGGCTGGAACGAGGTGGCGTTCAACGCCGTGGGCTCCGGCAACTCGGGTTCCTGGCTCAACACCTCCAACGGGCGCTTCACCGCGCCGGTGAGCGGCGCCTACTTCTTCATCTCTACCCTCTACAACTATCCCTCCGGCTCAGGGTTGAGCTACATCCACTTCGATGTCGGCGTCAACGGGAACCCGTGGACGGGGGGCGGGCGTACGAACCCGAGCCAGCAGCTGCTCGGGATGAACTCGAGCACCGAGGGAACCTATAACACGTCGCCGTCGGTCTATCGCCTGTTGTGGCTCAATGCCGGCGATTACGCCAGCGTCTGGGCCTACTGCAACGCGAACGGCGTGCTCGGCGCGGAGAGGTCCTACAGCTATTATGCGGGCGTCCTGCTCCAGTAGACTCGCGGCGGCGGCGCTGCTCCTGCTCGCGCTCGGCGCGGGGCGGGCCGCGGCCGCCACCCTCGCCGACGGCGCCTTCAGCGACGGCAAGCTCAAGACGACGGCGACGGGCGCGGTCCAGAAGATGGGAAATCCCTTCTTCGTCGCCGGCGACACCGAGTATGCGTGGAAGACGTGCAGCGTCGGGGGCTGGATCGAAGTGCCCCTGCGGAAGTGCGACATCGGGACGGCCTGGTTCAACACCTCGACGAGCCGCTTCACCGCGCCGGTGACCGGCGTGTACCTCTTCACGGCCAGCATGTACAACTACTCGAGCGGCGGCGGCGCGGGCTACAACCACTTCGACATCGGCGTCAACGGCAGCCCGGTGTCGGGAGGCGGCCGCTTCGGCTCCAGCTACCAGATCTTCGGCTCCGGCTCGGGCGAGGGCACCTATAACGTCTCGCCGGTCGCCATCCGCATCCTTCGCCTCGCCGCCGGAGACTACGCCAGCGTCTTCACCCACTGCAATGCCGCGGGGCCGCTGTACGGCTACGCCGCCTACTCGTACTTCTCCGGTGTACTGCTCCAATAAACGCCTTCTGTCCGTCCTCGCGTCAGCCGCGCTCGCGGCGGCGCCCGTGCGCGCGGCCACTTTGGACGACTCGGGCATCACCATCCCCAACAGCATCGTCTACACGTCCGGCTATCTCACCGCGCCCAACAACCCCTACTTCATCGCCGGACAGTCCAACGCGGCTTGGGAGGCCTGCGGCGGCGCCGGCTGGGTGGAGTTGCCCTACAACACCGCAAGCTCGGGCAACGGCGGCGGCTGGTACAGCACCTCGACGGGGCGCTTCACCGCGCCCGTCAACGGCCTCTATCTCTTCACGGCCTCGAGCTACGTCTATCCCGCGGCCTCGGGCATGAGCTACATCCACTTCGATATCGCGGTCAACGGCAGCCTCGCCGGCGGCGGCCGAGTCGGCAGCAGCTATCAGATCCTCGGCTTGTCGGCCGGCGAAGGGACCTACGGCACCAACCTGCGGGCCACGCGCCTGTTGTACATGACGGCCGGACAATATGCCAGCGTCTACAACTACTGTTCAGGAGCGGGCAACTACCGATATGGAGACCACTCATACTTCGCGGGCATCCTTCTGCAATAAGACGGCGCGCTCCGTCCTCGCGGCCCTGCTGCTGGCGCCGGCCTGCCCCGCGCGCGCGGGCGAGACCGTGCGCGATCAGAAGCTCTTCTACCGTGCCGAGGGCCCGCGCGTCGGCGTCTTCGGCTGGCGGCAGATTGTGCCGCTCGACGCCGCGGGAAAGCACGGCGCGACCCTCACGCTCGACGAAGACGTCACCGAGGGCGCCCTGTCGGCCGATGGGAACCGCCTCGCCCTGGCCGGCATGAGCGGCGGCCTGTACATCGTGAACCTCGACCTGCTCTCGGCGAAGAAGGTCGTCGCGAAGGAGTTCTGCGCGAACCTCGGGTGGAACGCCGAAGGCGCCCTGCTCTTCACCACGAGCAGCTTCGTCCCGGGCGGCAAAGAGGCCGTCCTCACCGTCATGCTCCATCGTCTCGAGGCGGGATCCGACAAGCCGGCCCTCGTCAGCAAGTTCCTGACGCCGCTGCCGCCGCCGCCCGCCCCGCCGCCGATGCCCGTCCTTCCCGGAGTGCCGCCCGCGGCGCCGCCGCCGCCCGCGCCCAAGAAGAAGACGCCGTGAGCACGGGCCGCGCCGCCTTGCTCGCGGCCGCGGCCGCGCTGGCGTTGTACGCGCCGACCTTGCGCCACGGCTTCGTCTGGGACGACCACCTCTACGTGGAGGGGTCTCCCTTCGTGCGAGACCCCGCGAACCTCCTGACCTTGGTCTCGCCGCGCTACTACTGGGAGAACGGCCCCACGGAAGCCGGCGGGCGGCCCGTGTTCCTCGCCTCCCTCCTCATCGACCGCGCCGTCTGGGGGGACAGGCCGGCCGGCTACCACCTCACCAACATCCTGCTGCATGCCGCGTGCGCGGGGCTCCTCGTCGCGCTCGCCGCCGCGTGGACCGCCTCGACGCCCGTCGCCCTCGCCGCGGGATTGCTGTTCGCCGTCCACCCGCTGGCCACCGAGGTCGTCTGCGGCGTGAGCTTCCGGGCCGACGCGCTGGCCGCGCTCCTCTTCATGCTCGCGCTCCTGGCCGACGCCCTCGCCCGCAAGGGAGGGAAAGACGCCGCGCGCTGGACGGCCGCCGGCGCCGCGTCCTTCGCGCTCGCGATGTTCGCCAAGGAGAGCGCCGCCCTCCTGCCCCTCGTGCTCGCCGCGACATGGCAAGGGAAGAGCCCGTCGTCCGCCGAGCGCGGGCGCCGCCGGCTGGCGCTGCTCCTGACGGCCGGCGGCCTCGCTCTGTACGCGGGGTTCCGCGTGCCGCGCGGCAGCTACGACAGCGTGCGCGCCCCGGCTCCGGCCGAGACGCCGGCCGCGCCGGACGGGGGGAGGAAGTCGCTCTACGAGAAGCCCTTCGCCTCGGACAAGCCCGCGCCCACCTCCCACTTCGAGCCTTCCTCTCCTGAGTGGGCGCCCGCTCAGCGCCGCGCCGTCTCGCGCTGGGAGACGGCGGCCTCGGCGTTCTCCGTGTACGCGCGCCTCCTCCTCTGGCCGTGGCCCCTGGTGGCCGACTACGAGCCGCCCGTCCCCGGAGCGGGTCGCGCCGCG
>CAZTZW010000276.1:0-4573 GCA_964618085.1 uncultured Elusimicrobia bacterium | reverse complement strand
CCAAGCCCGCGGCGAAGGCCAAGCCCGCGCCGGCCGCCGGCGGCCTGAAGCTGCCCGGCTACGACGGGGCCGACGCCTCCGGCGCCGAGGCCGCCGCCGCGCCCGCCGAAGACTCGTCCGTTCCCGAGGAAGCGCCTCTCCAGGAGCCCGAGGCCGCGCCCGCTCCCAAGCCCAAGGCCAAGGGCCGTCCCTCCCGCGGCGGGAAGAAGGCCGCGGCCGACGACGGTAAGGCCTCCGACGAGGCCCTGCTCGACGACCTCCTGGCCGAATAGCCATGGACACGGTCCCCGCCCTCAAGCAGATGGAAGGCCTGCTCTCCGTGACCGGAGACCGCGCCACCGCGCTCAAGAGCAAGGTCGAGGACCTTCTCTTCCGCGCCCAGCGCATCTCCGCCGCGGCCAAGAACAACATGCCGAGCACCGACACGATGTTCGGCTACGACCTCCAGCACTTCCGCCGCGACGTGCGCTCCTTCAGCCAGGAGCTGACCGCCCTGCCCACGACCTTGGGCTCCATCGAGCGGACCGCCGAGTACGACGAGGCGGCGGTCAAGTTCGCCACCGGCGTGATGCGCATGTGCACCCGCCTCGCTCAGATCATGAAGTCCCTGCACGACGCCGCCCTTCTGGCCCACCAGCACATCCGCGCCAACGACCAGAAGATCGAGGCGTGGTACATGGCGCAGGAGGTCGAGGAGCTGACGCAGAAAGCCCAGGGCCTCCCGGCCACGGCCAACAAGATCGTCATCGCCGTCTCCACCCCCAAAGGCGGCGCCCCCGGCGCGCCGGCGACGCGCCCGTCCGCCTAGTCCCCGCATGGACTTCCTGCTGAAGTGGGTGACGGGCCGCACCGTCGCGGTCTTCTGCGCGCTGGCCGCGCTCATCTGGGCCGCCGATACCTTCCAGCAGTACCCTCGCGCCGCCTACCAGCGCTGGCGCTACCCGCCGCAGAAGGGGGACTCGAAAGCTTCGGCGTCCATCGAGCGGGAGCTCGACGCCAAGGAATCCCTGCGCCTGCGCGCCCTGCACCGCCAGGTCAGCGCCGAGATCTCCGCCGCGCAGGCCCGCGGCCGCCAGGTCGCGGGCCTCCAGCGCCTGGCCGACTCCATCCTCTCGTTGGACATGCCGGGCTACCGTCTGGACGGCATGGAGCGCCTCAACGGCGTGCGCATGCGCATCCCGCCATCAGCCCCGAGGACGACCAGGTCGACGTCCCGCCGGACGTGCGCGGCAAGGCCCGGCGGCGCGCGCGATGAAGACCCTCCTCCTCGCCCTGCTCGCGGCGCTGGCCGCCGTGCCCGCCGCCGCCGCCGACACGGCCGACGTCGACGAGGCCGCGCGCACGGCCCGCGGCGCGTTCCTCGAAGGCCGCCACAAGGACGCGACGGCGTCGTGGCGCTACCTCTCGAAGCTGGGCGTGAGCGCCCACGACCCCGAGACCAACCTGGCCCTCTCCCTGCGCGAATCCGGCGACCATGAGGCGGCCGTCCCGCAATGGGTGAAGGCCGCGCTCCTCGAGAACGCCGACGGCTTCGCCTGGAACGCCCGCGGCTGGGCCTATCTCGCGACCGGCCGCCCGCGCGAGGCCGCGGAATCCTTCGCCAAGGGCCTCGACCGCTCCTCGACGACCGCCTGCCAGGCCGAGGCGAACCTCGGGCTGGGGCTGGCCGCGCTCTACGACGCCAAGCCCCGCGCCGCCCTCGAGCCCCTGCGCCGCGCGGGACTCCTCGGCCCCTACGCCATCTCCGCCTCCGCCCGCCTGACCGCCGAGGCCTCCCGCCTGCTGGGCGACTCGCAGGCCGCGCTCACTTACCTGCGCCAGAGCCTCGAGGTGGACCAGCTCAACCTCGACGCCCTCTCCGACTTCACGCGGCTCGTCGACAAGATCGGCGACAACCGCACCGCCTGGCGCGCCGCGCGGCGCCTGCTCTCCCACGACCCCGCCGACGCCGAGGCCCGCCGCATCCTCGACAAGAACGCGAAGTTCATGAAGGGGGACCTCGACGCGGCCGCCGGCGTGCGCCGCATCGGCCGCCCGGTCCTCTACGCCGGCGCGGAGGACCCGCCCCTGCCGGGCAAGAGCCGCGAGATACGCGTGGGCCTTTACGGCGCTCCGGACGGACGGCCCGCGAACATGACGCGCGCCTACATCATGTCCAACGCCCCGTTCTCCGTGACCTCCACGGGACACGGCACGATGCGCGACGACGGGCGCGGCGGCGACCAGTGGGAGATCGAGTTCCGCCCCGAGACCAACCTCGTGGAGGTGCGCGACGCCTCCCGGCGCATCCTCTTCACCTCCAAGGAGCCCTTCCGCTTCGTCACCTCGGTCCCGCGCGGGTCCCTGCTCGTGAAGAGCGCGGCGCTCGTGGACGTCATCGGGACCGACATCGGCGACCGCGAGGCGCGCTCCGCCGTCGAGGTCATCCCCAACCCCTGGGGCTTCCGCCTGGTCCAGGTCGCCCCGCTCGAGCTGTACCTCTTCGGCGTGGTCTCGGCCGCCCTGCCTCCCGAGAGCCCGCCCCAGGCCTACCGCGCCCAGGCCGTGGTCAGCCGCACCGCCGCCGTCTGGGCGATGGAGCACCGCGCCGAGACCTTGGAGCGCGCCGACCTGCTCGACGACGCCTCCACCCAGCGCACCATCGGCGTCAGCGGCGAGATGGCCGCGGCCGCCGACGCGGTGCGCGACACCGAGGGCCTGGTCCTGAGCAAGGACGGGCTCGTCGCGCAGGTGCGCCAGCACGAGGACAGCGGCGGCGTCACCGAGGACGGCAAGGAGTCGGGCGAGCCCGGCGCCGAGGACTTGGTCTCCGTGCAGGACTCCGCCCGGCCCCGCGTGCCCTGGCGCACGCCGGCCGAGCTCGAGCGCTTCATCCACGAGGCCCCGCCGGACGGCCTCTTCAGCGAGTCGGCCGTGGTCGCCACGCCCGCCTCCGCGCGCTGGATCCGCGTCATCGACGGCAAGGCGCTGCGCCGGCGCGTGGAGCGCCGCCAGGACGTCGGCGCCATCCTGGCCGTGCGCGCCGTCGCGCGCACCTCCACGGGGCGCGTCAAGTCGCTCGAGATCGTCGGCGCCAAGGGCGTCGCGACCTATACCGGCTTCAAGGAGATCGAGAGCGTCCTCTCCCCCGGCACCCTGCGCTCGACGCTGTTCTCCTTCCAGCCGCTCTACTCCGGCAAGACCCTCGACCGCCTCGTGGTCTGGGGCGCGGGCACCGGCGCCGGCCTGGGCTTCCCGCGCGCGGGAGCGCTGGGGCAGGGCGCGCGCGGCATCGCCTGGCGCGACATCCTGGCCCACTACTTCCCGCGCCTGGAGCTGCGCGACCTCAACAAGCCCATGCCCGACAAGAACGCGCGCCCGGCGAACGCCGTCGGCCCCTACAAGCGCACGCTCAACTTCCGCAAGCAGAAGGCCGCGCCCAAGCCCGCCGAGAAGAAGTAGGATAGCCGCCATGGCGGCGAAGGTCGTCCACGTCATCACGCGCCTCGACTTCGGCGGGGCCCAGCAGAACACCCTCCACACGGTCGCGCACCTCGACCGCTCCCGCTTCGAGCCCGTCCTCGTCGCGGGCGAGGGGGGAGACCTGCCCGCGCCGCAGGGAGTGCGGACCGTCCTCCTGTCCTCCTTGGTCCACCCCGTCTCCCCGCCGCACGACCTGCTCGCCTTCCTCGAGCTGACGTCCTTCCTCCTGCGCGAGAAGCCCGCCGTCGTCCACACCCACAGCTCGAAGGCCGGCATCCTCGGCCGCCTGGCGGCCTTCGTCGCCGGCGTCCCGGTCGTCGTCCACACCTACCACGGCTTCGGCTTCCACGACCGGCAGCCCGCGCTCGTGAAGGCGCTCTATGTCGCGGCGGAGCGGCTGGCCGCCCGCCTCTCCACCGCCTCCGTCTTCGTGTCGGAGTCCAACGTCGCCTACGCCGCCGCCCACGGCCTCGTCCGCCGCGAGGACGCCGTGCTCATCCGCTCCGGCGTGAGGCTGTCGGACTACCCGAGTCCCGTCGACAAGGCCAAGCTCAAGATGTCGGCGGGCATCGGCATGCACAAGCCCCTGGTCGTCTCCATCGGCAACCTCAAGCCGCAGAAGAATGCGGGCGATTTCGTCGCCGTCGCCGCGAAGGTCGCCGCCGCCGTTCCCGAGGCCCGCTTCGTCTTCATCGGCGACGGCCCGCAGCGCCGCGCGTTCGAGGCCAAGGCGTTCGCCCTCGGTCTCGAGGGGCGCGTCCTCTTCCTGGGCTGGCGCAAGGACGCCGCGGCCTGGCTCGCGGCGGCCGACGTCTTCGTGATGACGTCGCTGTGGGAAGGCCTGCCGCGCTCCTTGGTCGAGGCGATGAAGTCGGGTCTGCCGTGCCTCTGCTATGCCACCGACGGCGTGACGGACATCCTCAAGGACGGGGTCAACGGCATGACGGTCCCTCCTGGGGACGTCGACGGCATGACCGAACGGCTCGTCCGACTGCTTCAGGACGATGAACGGCGACGGATCCTCGGCCGCGCCGCCGGCGCGGCCATCGGACTGGAATTCGACATCGACCACATGGTGAGGAGCCAGGAGGCGCTCTACGAGCGGCTCCTG
>CAZTZW010000275.1:0-4584 GCA_964618085.1 uncultured Elusimicrobia bacterium | reverse complement strand
GCGGCCGCGGTCTCGACGGGCGGCTTGACCGGCTCCTTGACGGGGCGGCGGCGCGAGGGGGCCGCGACGGACGGAGCGCGCCAGTGTTGGTACACCTTCGCCGCGACAGCGCCCGCGAAGACCACGACGAAGACCGAATCGAGGACCAGCAGGAACGCCCACAGGCGGTGCGACCCGCGGGGCGCCGCCGCCGGGGCTTCGGGCGCGGGAGCTTCAGCCGCGGGCGCTTGCGCCGTCGCCTGCTCTTCTTGCGCCGCCTTCGCCTTCTTCAGTCCGAAGAGGTCCATTCGCTGTGTCGCGATTCTAGCAGTCGGTCCCCCCCGCGTCAACGGTAGCGGGCGAGGATCCCGGGCCACTGGCCCTGCGCCTTGAGCAGCATCTCGGCGACCTCGCGGAAGGCGCCTTCTCCTCCGCGCGCTTTCGTCACCCAGGCCGCGGCCGCCTTCACCTCGGGGCGCGCGTTGGCCGGCGCGACGGGGAGGCCGACGCGCGCGAGGGCGGCGACGTCGGGCAGGTCGTCGCCCACATAGAGGGTCTGCGCGGCCGTGAGGCCCGTCTCGGCGAAGAGCTCGGCGAGCGCGGCCGCCTTGTCGAGTCGCTGCAGGCGCAGGTGGCCGACTTTGAGCATCTTCATGCGGGCCTCGATGCCCTTGGACGCGCGCCCGCTGATGGCGCCGGTGACGTAGCCGCACTCGGCCAGCCAGACCAGGCCGATGGAGTCGTGGGAGTGGATGCCCTTGAACTCCACGAGCTCGCCGCTGGACGGATCGACGTAATGGTAGATGTGGCCGGCGGTCAGCACGCCGTCGATGTCGGTGAGGACGAGCTTGACCTTCTTCGCCGCCGCGGTCAGGGCCTTGGGCGTCAGCTTCATGCCGGCGCCCCGGCGCGCTCGCCGAGCGCGTTGGCGAGGGCGCGCAGGCTCTCGGCGCCCGAGGGGCCGAGCTCCAGGCGCAGGACGCGCCGTCCGGCCGCGTGCAGGGCCTCGAAGTCCCCCCGCGCCCAGGCGCGGCACAGCGTCGCGAAGGTGAACGGCTTGGTCGGCACGGGCATGCGGGCGCGCTCGGGCTCGGAGAGGACCAGGAACACGCCGCGCGGCGCGCCCCCCTTGTGGAGCTGGCCGGTGGAGTGGAGGTAGCGCGGGCCGTAGGAGAGGACGACCGGCGCGCCGCCGGCGCGCTCGCGCAGCCGCGCGCGGACGTCCTCGAGGAGGCGGCGGTTCTCGTCGTTCTCCGCGAGGAAGGCGAGCACCGCGACGTAGTCGCCGGGGCCGACGCGCGCCAGCTGGGCGTTGAGCACGTCGCGCAGGGGCTTGTCCTGCCCGGGGTCGGCCTTCAGGGCCGTCGCGAGCGCCGCGTCGCAGAACGCGGCCAGGCCGCCGGCGCGCAAGGACGCCTTCTCGGGCGGGAGCTGCCCCCCCGTCAGGTTCGCCAGGATGGTCCCGGTCTTGTCCTTGGCCGACTGCACGTCGGGCTGGTCGAAAGGGTTGACCCCGAGCAGGAAGCCCGCGGCAGCGGTGGCGACCTCCCACAGGAAGAACTGCGCGCCCAAGTCGAGCCCGTCCGCCAGCTCCAGGCGCACGACCGGGTGGCCGGCCTGCTCGAGGGCGAGCAGCTTCTTCTCGACGGCGGGCTCGTCGCGGCCCTTGAGGGTCAGGCGCACGAACAGGCGGTCGCGGCCGTAGCGCGCCGGAGCATCGAGGCTCTCGCCGGTCACGGGCACGACGCCCTTGCCGTCCTTGCCCGTGGACTCGCCCACGAGCTGTTCGATCCACAGGCCGAAGGACTCCAGCGCGGGCGGCAGGACCAAGGTCATCTTGTCGCGTCCGGCGCGCGCGTGGCGGCCGAGGGCGGCGCCCAGGCGCAGGCCGGGGTTGTCGCGGGTCGGCGTCTGCGGCGAGCAGGCGCGCGACATCGCGCGGGCGCGCTCGAGGAGCGTCCCCGCCTCGATGCCGGCGAGGGCGGCCGGGACGAGCCCGAACAGCGTCAACGCGGAGAAGCGTCCGCCGACGTCCGGCGGGTTCAAGAAGACCTTGCGGAAGCCGCGCTCCCGCGCGAGCTTCTCCAGCGAGGTCCCCGGGTCCGTGACGGCGGCGAACCGGCGGCCGGGCTGGCCGCCCAGGCGCGCGACGGCGTGCCAGAAGTGCTCGTAGAGGCAGTTGGGCTCGATGGTGGAGCCGGACTTGCTCGCGAGGATGAACAACGTCTTGTCGAGGTCGAGGGTCTTCTCCAGCGCCGCGACGGCGTCGGGGCTGGTGGAGTCGAGCACGGCCAGCTCCAGCCGCCCGGGCGCAGAGCCGAGCACCGCGCGCAGGACCTCCACGCACAGGCTCGAGCCGCCCATGCCGAGGACGACGGCCTTCTTGAAGCCCTCGGCCTTGGCCTCGTCGGCGAAGGCCCGCACGGGCGCGAGGCCCGCGGCGATGGACAGCGGCGCGTCGAGCCAGCCCAAGGAGCGCTTGACGATCCTCTGGCCCTCCTTATCGTCGGTCCAGGTCGTCGCGTCCTTGGCCCAGAGGCGCTCCGCGAAGCGGGCCTTCTCCAGCTCCGCGAGCCCCTCTTCCACGGCGGCGTTCTCGGCTTCGAGCAAGGCGCGCTTGCCGGCGAGCTTGCCCATCAAGGTCTCGAAGGAGCGCGAGAAGGCGTCGAGGCCCTCCGTCTCGAGCTTGGCGAGGACGGCCTCTCGGTCGACGCCGAAGCGGGGCAAAGCGTCCCACTGGGCGGCGGCCTCGGCGACGCCTTCCTCCAGGCTCGGGCGGCACATGCCGTGCGAGCGGAACGCGTCCACGGTGGCCGGCGGCATGGTGTTGACGGTGTCGAGGCCGATGAGCTCCTCGCAGTACAGCGTGTCCTTATAGGCCGGGTTCTTCGTGCCGGTGGAGGCCCAGAGCAGTCGCTGGGCCTTGGCGCCCTTGGCGGCGAGCGCCTTCCAGCGCGGCGAGGCGAGGACGTGCTTGTAGTGCTGATAGGCCAGCTTGGCGTTGGCGATGGCGGCCTTGCCCAGCAGCGCCTTCGCGTCGGCTTCCGGCCGCTTCTCGAGGATGGCGTCGATGGAGGAGTCAACGCGGCTCACGAAGAAGCTCGCGACCGAGGCGATTCGCGAGACGTCGTGGCCCGCCGCGACGCGGCGCTCGAGGCCCTTGAGGTAGGCGTCGAACACGGCGGCGTAGCGCTCCTTGGAGAACAGCAGCGTCACGTTGACCGACACGCCCTCGGCCGTGGCGTGCTCGAAGGCCTCGAGGCCCTCGACGGTGCCGGGGATCTTGACCATCAGGTTGGGGCGGTCGACCAGCGCGTTCAGGCGCACGGCCTCCGCGCCGCTGCCGCGCCCGTCGCGCGCCATGTGCGGCGGCAGCTCGAGGCTGACGAAGCCGTCGCCGCCCTTGGAATCGGCGAAAAGGGGCGCCAGGATGTCGCAGGCCTCGCGGATATCCTCGACGGCGAGGAGCTCGAAGAGCTCCTGCGGGGTCTGCTTGGGCTTGGAGAGACGGCGGATGGCCGCGTCGTAGTCGGAGGAGCCGCCGATGGCCTTCTCGAAGATGGCGGGGTTGGAGGTCACGCCGCGAACGCCGTCCTCGGCGATGAGACGGGCGAGCTCGCCCGAGGAGATGAGGGAGCGGCTGATGTAGTCGTACCAGACCGAGACGCCGAAACGGTGCAGGTCGCGGAGCGGGTTGGTCGACTTGGTCACTTGGCCCCCTTGGAATAATGTCTCTCGATATCGAGCACCTTGTTCTTGCGCCGCTCGTGACGCTCCAGTCCCGAGAACTTCGCGTTGAGGAACGCCGCCAGCACCTCGTACGCCAGCTCCTGGCCGATGATGCGCCCGCCCAGGCACAGCACGTTCAGGTCGTCGTCCTCGACGCCCTGGCGGGCGGAGAAGGTGTCGTGGCACATCGAGGCGCGGGAGCCGGGCACCTTGTTGGCGGCCACCGTGGCGCCCACTCCGGAGCCGCATACCACTATGCCTCGCGCGGCCTTGCCCGAGGCCACGGCCTCGGCGACGGCGCGGGCGTAGTCGGGGTAGTCGGCGGGCGAGGCGTCGGTGTCCACGCCCAGGTTCAGCACCTCGTGACCGAGCTTGACGATGCGTTCGTGCACGAGCTTCTTGAGGGGGTAGCCGGCGTGGTCGCAGCCGAGGGCGATCTTCATACGCCCAGTCTACGAAAAAAGGAAGGCGGGGCTAAAGCCCGGCGGCGGCGCGTTCCGCGGAGGTCCGCGCGCGGGCGAGGCGGACGCGCCCCAGTCGGGCGAGGACGTCGCGGCGCAGGCCGGCGTCCTTGAACAGCGAGCCGTGTAGCGCCAGCGGCCACGGACGGGCCAGATCGGCCGAGACGGCGGCTTCGCGGGCGATGGCCGCGAGATGCGCGGCGGCCCGCTCGCGCAGGCGCCGGGCGGGGCCGGGACGCCGCGCGGCCGCGAGCACCTTCGGCGCGAGGGCGGCCGTCAGGCGCACGGGATCTTCGGCGTGCGCGAGCGTCAGCGGGTGCGGCAGACGCGCCGAGCGGCGCACCGCCTCGGAGCGCGAGCCCTCGCGGCCGAGCCAGAAGCCCGAGCCCTCGTCGCCGTGGTACGGTCCCCACCC
>CAZTZW010000274.1:0-4584 GCA_964618085.1 uncultured Elusimicrobia bacterium | reverse complement strand
GGGTGCAGCGCTGGGGAGCCGCGGGCCTTCTCGACCTGCTCGAGGACGGGGGCTGGGACGCCGTGGTCCACACCCATTTCCTCGCCCCCGAGCTGGCGTGCGCGCTGCGCCGCGAGGGGCGTCTGAAGGCCCCGCAGCTCGTGGTCGTGACCGACTACGACGCGCACCGTATCTGGGCGCACGAGCCGGTGGAGCGCTACTGCGTGGCGGGCCCGGCGGCGGCCGCGTCCTTGGCGGCGCACGGCGTGGACGAGGACTCCATCGAGCTCACCGGCATCCCGATCGACCCGGCCTTCTACGCCCCCGTGGACCGGCGGGCGGCCTTGAAGGAGTTCGGGTTGGCCGACGGCTATCCCGTCGTCGTCCAGGCTTCGGGCGGGCACGGGGTGGGCCCGGTCGAGGAGACGTTCCGCGCCCTCCTGGCGTCGACCATCCCGTCCCAGCTCGTCGTGGTGTGCGGCCGCAACGAGGCGGCGCGCCGGAAGCTCGCGGCCATCCGCCCGCCGTCCCGCCACCGCGTGACCTTGCTCGGCTTCACCGACTCCATGCGCCGCCTGATGGCCGCGGCCGACCTGCTGGTGACCAAACCCGGAGGCCTCACGGTGAGCGAGGCGCTCGCCTGCGGGCTGCCTATGGCGCTCATCAGCCCCATCCCGGGCCAAGAGGAACGCAACGCGGACTACCTGCTCGAGAACGGCGCGGCCGTGAAGGCTTCGTCGCCCGCCGCGCTCACCGGCAAGGTGGAGAGCCTGCTCTCATCGGAGGAGCGCCTCTCCGAGATGCGGCGGCGCGCCAAGAAGCTCGGCCATCCGAAGGCCGCGGTCGCGGTGGCCCGTCAGGCCTTGGAGTTGGCCCGGGGGCGCGCTTCGGCCGCGACGAGCGACAGGACGCTCATCGCGGCCAAGACGCCCATCCTGATGGACCACAGGCTCATCCCGGGCCTGTATATGACGAAGGTCGCCAGCGCCGACATCGCCACGGCGAAGTAATAGTCGGTCGGGAAGCCCAGCCACTTCTTGCGGAACCACGGCACGGTCCGCTCGCGCAGGCCCTTGAGCCCCCAGGCCGGGTTCCACACGAACCACTGCAGGTCCCAGAACGCGGTCACGGCGAGGTAGGTCGACAGGCACTTCGCCCACAGCTCCCGCGAGAAGCCGGCGAACACGAGCGGCAGGTGCAGGACGCCGATGAGGAACAGGCTCAGCCACAGGTGGTAGCCGGTGAACTCCTTGCCGTTGGTGAGGTTCAGCCACCACTCCGGGCCCCAGCGCCACGTCGGCAGCTTGGCGGCCCAGCCAGAGTCCCCTTCGATATGGATCTCGACGCGCGCGAGGATGTGCGCGAGCGCGAAGAGGTAGAGCCCCTCGTAGACGCCCTGCCAGGTCTCGGGGCTCATCGCTTGTACTTGGGGTGCTTCTTCAGGGCGTCGGACTGGGCCTTGTCCTTCTTCTTTTTCGCCGCGGCCGCGAGCTCGTCGACGCGCCGCGCCTGGAAAGCGGCCTCGCGCTTGAGCTTGTGGAAGGATTCCAGCCGGGTGGCGTCGAGCGCGCCGGACTCGACGGCCGCCTTGACCGCGCAGCCGGGCTCGGCGCCGTGGCCGCAGTCGCGGAAGCGGCAGGAGGGGGCTAGCGTCGAGATCTCGTCGAACGCTTCGGCCAGGCCTTTGTCGGAGTCCCACAGCTGCATCTCGCGCATGCCCGGCGTATCGAGGAGCACGCCGCCGCCCGGGAGGAGCACGAGCTGGCGGTGCGTGGTCGTGTGGCGCCCGCGCGCGTCCGAGGCGCGGGTCTCGGCCGTCTTGAACTTCTCGGCGCCCAGCAGGCGGTTGATGAGGGTGGACTTGCCCACGCCCGAGGTGCCGACGCAGCCCACGGTCCTGCCCGGAAGGATCCAGGCGGCGAGGTTCTCGATGCCGTGCCCGGTCTTGGCGCTGATGGTGACGACGGGCGCGGAGAGCGCCACCGACTTGGCCTCGCCGAGGAAGGGCAGGGGGTCCGGGCAGGCGTCGAGCTTGTTGAGGACGACGACGGGCGCGGCGCCGCTCTCGCGGCACACCGTGAGGAAGCGCTCCAGGCGGCGCGTGTTGAAGTCGGCGTCCAGCGAGGTCATCACGAGGACCGAGTCGAGGTTGGCGGCGATGATCTGCTCTTCCGTGGTCTCGCCCGCGGCCTTGCGCGAGAGCTTGGAGCGGCGCGGCAGGATGCGCCGGATGACGACGGACTTCTCGTGCGGAAGGTGCTCGACGGCGACCCAGTCCCCGACGGCCGGCAGGTCGGCGCGGCCCTCCGATTTGTGCCGCTGGGCCCCGGTGATGCGCGCGGGGCATTCGCCTTCGCCGGTCACGACGCGGTAGGCGCCCCGCTGCTCCTCGATGACGCGCGCGGGCTCGCGTCCGGCCTCGTCGCCGAACGCCTCCGCCCACTTCGCGTCCCAGCCCCACCCGTCGAGAGCGCTCACGCCCACATTGTACCGAAGTTAACCGACGCGGGCGCAGGTCATCGAGAGGGAGCCCATGACGGTGCCCGTGTTGAAGAAGGCGAGGGGCTCGTCCGGGCGACGCAGGGCCAGCACGTACAGGAGGGGGAGATAGTGCTCCGGGGTGGGGACGGCGCGGGCCATGTCGGGGCTCAAGGACGCGTGGTCGGCCAGCGCGGCGAGGTCGCCGCGGACGGCGGCGGAGCGGACCGCGGCGTCGGCCCGGTCCGCCCAGGGCTCGCCGTGCTCTCGGCGGAAATCGAGCAGACCGAGGTTGTGCACGATGTTGCCGCTACCGAGGACCAGGACGCCATCTTCGCGCAGCGGCGCCAGCTTCCGCGCCAGTTCGATGTGCTCCGCCGGCGAACGCCGCCGGTCGAGACTGAGCTGGACCACCGGGACGTCGGCGTCGGGGTACAGCGTCCCGAGCACGCCCCAGGCCCCGTGGTCGAGCCCGCGCTCGGGGTCGAGGACGGCGCCGGGCAGGAGGGCGGCGGCCTCGCGCGCCAGGGCGGGCGAGCCCGGCGCGGGGTAGCGGACGTCGAAGAGGGCCTGCGGGAACCCGCCGAAGTCGTGGAGGGTCTCCGGGCGCTCGGCGCCGCCGAGCGCGACGCCGCGCGTCTCCCAATGGGCCGAGACGCACAGCACGGCCCGCGGCTGAGGGAGGCCGCGCAGGGCTTCGCGCCAGCCGTCGCGCCAAGGGCTCTCCTCGACGGCGTTCATCGGGGACCCGTGGCCGAGGAACAGCGCGGGATAGCGCGTCATCGGGGCCCGCGGGCGGCGTCCGGACTCATATGAAACATATCTTGTTACATATTAGCACAAAAAAATCAGGCGCGGATCTGCCCGACGACGTCTTGGAGGCTGGTCCGCTTGAGCTCCGGGAGCACCTTGGCCTCGACGCGGGCGAAGACGCCGTCCAGGATGGTCTTCATCCGGCAGGCGACCGGGCAGTCCTTGTTGGACTTCTCGCGCTGGGCGAAGAAGGAGCCGCAGTCCTCCACGGCCTTGTAGACGTCATGGAGGGTCACCTTGCTCGCGGGCCGGGCGAGACGGAAGCCGCCCTTGGCGCCGTGCGTCGACTCGACGAGGCCCGCGCGCATGAGCTGGGCGAGGAGGCGGCGGATGACGACGGGATTGGTGGCCACGGAATCGGCGATGCGCCGGGAGGTGTGCCGTTCGTCGGCGTGCACGGCCAGCACCGAAAGGGCGTGGACGGCGACGGCGAAGCGTGAGTTGGCCGCCATTCTGTAACCAGTTTAGTGCCAATTAGCGCGTTTGTCAAGGCGGGGCGCGGCCTTGCTATCATGACGGCGTGAAGCGCTACCGCTATCTGCTGGGCGATTCGGGCCGCGAGGCGGCCCGTCTGCGCTTCCAGGCGCGGCTGTGGGACCCCGTCTCCGGGGCGCTGTTCGACCGCCTCGGCGTGAAGCCGGGCTGGAAGGTCCTCGAGGTCGGTCCCGGCCAGGGCTCGCTGCACCTGGAACTGCGCCGCCGCGTGCGCGGACCCGTGGACGCGGTGGAGCGCTCGCCGGCCTTCGCGGCGCGCCTGCGCCGCCTGTGCGCGGAGGACGGCCGCGGGACGGGGACCATCTGGGAGACCGACCTGCTCGACGCGCCATTGCCGGACGGGCGCTACGACCTGGTCTTCGCGCGCTGGGTGTTCCTGTTCCTGCCCGACCCGCTCGCCCACCTGCGCAAGCTCGCGAAGGCGCTCAAGCCCGGCGGCCGTATCGCCATCCAGGACTACCACCGCGACGGCATGGCGCTGGAGCCGCGCCCGCGCGACTGGGACGCCTTCATGGCCGTGGACCGGAACTTCTTCCTGCAGGAGGGGGGCGACGCCAACGTCGGGCGGCGGCTGCCCGGGCTCTACAAGAAGGCCGGCCTGCTGCCGGTCGAGACCGTCGCCACCGTCAAGACGGGGGCGCCCGGCTCCGATGTGTGGGAGTGGGTGACCTCCTATTTCCTCGGGGTGATGCCGCGCCTGGGCCGCGTGAAGCCGTTCACGCCCGCGGCCGCTCGCCGGCTATCGGCCGCGTGGCGGGCCGCCGGCCGGCGGGCCGGGAGCCAGTTCAACGCGCCCCCGGTGCTCGACAGCGGGGCGAG
>CAZTZW010000273.1:0-4593 GCA_964618085.1 uncultured Elusimicrobia bacterium | reverse complement strand
CCGCGGGCGCGGACGGCGGGAGCGCGGCGGCGGCCGGCGCGGGCTACGCCGCGTACGGCGCGGCCGCAGACGAGACGATACGCGAGCAGGGTCTGCGCTCCGGCGGCGAGGGACGCTCCGGCGAGCGGGCGGCCGAGGACGGCCTTCCTCCGGAGGGGGCCGGGGCCCCGTGGAACCGCATCTATTTCGCCCTGCTGGGCGCCTCCATCATCGGCCTCGGCCTGAAGCTGTACCGCCGCAAGGAGGAGGCGCGCCGCGTGTCGTTGGCGCCTTTGCCCCCGGGCGGGGACGACGAGGAGCGGCGGACCTAGTAGGGGAAGAGGCGGCGGACCGTCGCCTCGACCAAGGTCACGGCCGTGTCGGAGCCCTTCTCGTTGGTGGCGCAGACGTTGGCGCCCTCGATGGCCTCGACGAGATGCGGGGCGTAGCCGAGGATCTCCTTCTCGGAGGCGCGCATCAAGGTGAAGTAGCGGAACGCGACCTTCTCGCGGCCCTCGGCGACCTTCGCCGCGTGCTCGTAGGTGAGGCGGCGGCGCATGTCGAAGTGCTCGTCGCGGGGGAAGCGCACGACCTTGCCGAGATGCGGGGCGCGGTAGCGGCCGTCCTTGTCGCGGGCGACGAGCTTGGCCTTCTCCAGCGCCTTGAGCGCGGACGCGATGGCGGCGGGCTTCAGGCCGCAGGCCGCGGCGATCTCATCCGCGGAGCGCGGCTTGGAGTCGGCGAGGACGAGGAACCAGGACCAGAACGCCTCGGGGCTGGCCTCGGCGGCGTCGGCCTGCTCGCGGGAGAGGAAGTCCTCGCGCTCCGAGGACTGGCGGGCGAGCGCCTTCTTGAGGGGGGAGCCGCCGGGAGCGGCGGGCGTCTCGCCCATCGCGGTCATGATGACGTCGAGCAGGCTCTCGCTGGCGACGAGGCAGAGCAGGTAGGAGCGGAAGAACTCCCGGGCGCGGTCCTTGTCGGTGGAGAGGCGCAGGGCCAGCGCCATCTTCTCGACGAGCTGGGCGCCGGGGCCGGAGATGCCGCTCTCGACGTTGAGGTACTGGCGGTAGGTGGCGCCGAAGAACTTGCGTCCGCCGGCCTTCATGTAGAAGGCGCGGGCCGAGGGGAAGCCCATCGCCTCGCGGGTGGCGCGAAGGACCGACGCGAACGTACCCCAGTCTGCCGTGGCCATGGTAATGATTGTCGTTTCTTTGACGGGGCGCGTCAAGGCCGTGCGCAACGGCGTTTCGCACGCCGTTCCGCCGTGCGCGACCGCGTTTCTGGAGCGTCTGGCGCCTCGTATGGGGGACCTCAAGGCCTGGACGCGGCGGCGCGTGGGGGTTATGCTTAAGGCATGAACCCCCTCAGACCCCTCCTCGCCGCGTCCTGCCTCGTCCTGGCCGCGTCCGCTTCCGCCAAGCCGATGTCGATCCATACGAAGACCGCGCCCCAGACCTACTGCGGCGTGGGTCCGCAGCGCGCGGAGGTCGTGGCGGCGCTGGTCAAGGCCATCGACAAGAACGAGCTCATGCTCATCGGCGCCGCGGGCCGCGGCGCCGCCCGCCAGCTCATCTGCGAGAAGCTCGCGCGGGCTTCCGAGGCTTCCGCCTCCGTGGGGGCCGTGCCCGGGCGCTGTCCCGAGGTGAAGGTCGGCGCGAACGGCCTCTACGGCGGCTCCCCGGAGAAGCCCGCCCTGCTCATCCACAAGGACGCGCTCCAGAGCGAGGGCGTCGGTCTGCGCCCTTTCGAACTGAAGGGCTTGGAGGGCGGCGCCTACGAGCTGCGCGCCCCGTGGGCGGAGGGCGGTCCGGTGACGCAGACGGAGTTCCATGCCGCTTTCGGCAAGGCGGTGGCCAAGCATTCCTCGCAGACGCCCACCGTGGGCGGCTCCTGCGTGACCTGCAACCATGACGAGAGCGAGGAGGAGACCAAGACCGGCGGCTCCGCTGTGACCGGCGGCAAGAACGGCGGCGGCTGACGGATACGCCGCCGTCATCACCCCACCCTGGCCCCGATGGGGATGGTCTGCTATACTTAAGGCGTCTGGGGGTGAATTCAGCTTCGACAGACGTCGTTGAGCTGACAGACGCAGGCACGGGTTGGTCAGGCCCCGTATGAAACCCGACCAAACAACAACCGCCAACACTCAGTTGGCCTGGGCGACCGCCTAAACAGCGGCTCGCACACGTCGGCCCTTGACGCCTGCTAGAGGGGTCCCGGCGTCGATCAGCAGGATGCGGTCCTCACCCGTTATTCCGTGGGCGGGGGACCTAAGACCGAACGGGGTTAGTCTGGGGCGCACTCGTCCATCGGTCTTCCCCAGGCGAAACTGACGATGGGCTAAGCCTGTAGTGTCTCCGGCCGGCGGCGTTTGGACGCGGGTGCAACTCCCGCCACCTCCACCAATCGCCTAGGGGGCCTCTCGCGGAACGTCCGCGAGAGGCCCTTTCTTTTATAAACGTCCTCGGAGAGCGTGGGGCTCTACGTTTCCTATAATCCGGCGGTGAAGACAGCCCTCGCGTTGTGCCTGCTCGCGACCGTCGCCTCCGCCGACGGCCCTCCCCGCGGCGGCTTCGTCCCGGAGAAGCCCGCCCCCCTCCAGATCGCCGTCTACGACGACGCGAGCCTGACGGTCGCGGACGGGAAGGTCGCGGCGAAGGCCGGAGACGCCGACGCCTGCGGCCTCGCGCCGGCGTCGGAGACCGGTCCTAAGTGCCTCGGCGTCCTGCTGCGGCCGGACCTGGTGCTCACCGCGGCGAGCTGCGTGGTCAAGGACGGGAACGCCCGCCGGTGCGCGAAGGTCTCCTTCATGACGGCGGCCGGCGCCTTCCCGCGGGCCGCCGACACGGTGCGCCCCTGCGCCGGGATCGAGCGCGCGGAGCTCGACGAGAGGAGCGACTACGCCCTGGTGAAGCTGGGCGCGCCCCTCGCGGGCGCCGGCGTCGCCGCGCTTGGCGGGACGTCCATCGACCGGTGGGCGCGGCGCAAGGACGCGCCTCCGCCCTCGGCGGAGCTGGAGGCGGAGGTCTATCCCACCTGGAAGGCCGCCGCCAACGACTACGTGAACGCGAACGTGAAGCTGGAGGTCCGCAAAGGCAAGGTCCTCATCAAGGGCATGGCGCCCGAGTTCCCCGGTTATGCGGGCTCGGCCGTGTTCGGGGGCGAGGGCGTGCTGGGCGTGCGCTCCTGCGGCGGCATGGTCACTTTGCTGCCTCTCAAGGCGAAGGCCGCCGTCCTCGGCCGCTAGCCGTTTCCTCTTAATAAACCGGGCCTGGACGCGTCACTTACCCCCTGTTATACTGGCGCAGACCATGGGCGGTTCCCGCGTCGTCACCTTGCTCGGCTCTTACGGCTTCCTGGCCGCCTTGGCGGGGCTGTGCGCGGTCCGTCCCGACCTGGCTCCCGCCGCGCTGGCGTGCGCGGGCTTCTCCTTCCTGTGGTCGCAGTGGCGCGGCGACCATGAGTCCCCGCTGGTCCTCTTCCTCGTCACGGGCCTGGCGGGCGTCATCCTCATCGCGAGCGCCAAGACCGCCGGCGACCGCGCCGCCGCGGCGGCCGGGCTGGCGTCGACGGTCCTGCTCGCGGGCGCGCTCGTCTCGCACCGCTCGCGCCTGTCGAGCGACGAGCGCGCGGCCCTGCTGGAGCAGATGGACCTCCAAGACGCCATCCGCGACGACGAGCGCGACCTCAAGTACTACCGCCAGTACGAGGAGACCGTCGGCGCCGAGACGCGCCTGCGCCGCGACATGGCCGACTCGGCCAAGAGCCTGGCCGGGACCATGGACGCGCGCGAGGTGCAGGCCCGCCTGGCGAACATCCTCTCCGCGCGCTTCCCCGCGGCGCGCATCGCCATCCAGCCCGCGGCCGGCGAGGATCCGCTGCTCCTGCTGGCGCAGAAGCGCCGCGGGCCGGTATTGGTCCGGGATTCCCGGGCCGAGGCCGGCCTCGTGCCCGGCGCGCGCTTCGCCGCGGGCGTGGCCATCCCGCTGCGCGTGATGCGCCAGGACGCGGGCTTCGTCAAGCTCGAGAGCGATCAGGCCGGCGCCTTCGGCCCCGACGACGTGAAGGCCGCCGACCTCTTCGCCACGATGGCGGCGCTGAGCCTGGAGAACATCCGCCTCTTCGAGAGCGTGCACCGCCAGGCCACGCACGACGCGCTCACGCAGCTGCACAGCCATCGCTCCTTCCAGCAGCGCCTCCAGGAGGAGGTCCTGCGCGCGGGACGCTCGCAGACGCCGATGTCGCTCATCATGTGCGACGTCGACAAGTTCAAGGTGTACAACGACTCCTACGGGCACCAGGCGGGCGACCACCTGCTGCGGACCTTGGCCGGCCTGCTCGCGTCCTTCGCGCGTCCGGTGGACCTGGCCGCGCGCTACGGCGGCGAGGAGTTCGCCCTCATCCTGCCCAACTTCGTGCGCACCGAGGCGGTGGCGCTGGCCGAGCGCATCCGCCAGCGCGTGGCCGACGAGCCCTTCGTCTTCCAGGGCAAGCCCACGCGCGCGACCATGAGCTTCGGGGTGGCATCCTTCCCGACCGACGCCACGACCTCCTCGCAGATCGTGCGCGTGGCCGACGAGCGCCTGTACCGCGCCAAGCACGGCGGGCGCAACC
>CAZTZW010000272.1:3684-4597 GCA_964618085.1 uncultured Elusimicrobia bacterium | reverse complement strand
GACGCCCCTTGAGGATGCGCATGAGGAGCGGTATCTCCATGCCCACGAGCGTGCCCACGAGCAGGACCAGCAGGTAGAGCACGAGGCGGAAGCCCGCCGCGTAGCTGAAGGTGAGGAAGAGGATGGCGGCCGACCAGCCGCCGATGAGCCCGACCAGTATCTCGATCTGGACGAAGCGCGCGGCCAGGCCCCGCCCCACGTAGCGCGAGAGCCAGGAGCCCACGCCCATCGCGAACAGGTACGCGCCGATGACGGTCGAGAACTGCAGGACCGTGTCGCCCAGCAGGTAGCTCGCCAGCGCCCCGGCCACGAGCTCGTAGATGAGCCCGCAGGTGGCGACGACGAACAACGAGGCCAGCAGCGCGTGCGTCACGGCCGGGAGCGTCTCAGCCCAGCACGGCCGCGGCGATGATGAGGCCGATGCTCACCGAGATGCCGGCGAGCACGGTCGCCAGCGCGCGGTTCTGCTTCTGCACGACCTCCGCCCAGAGGTCGTAGGGCGTCAGCTTGTCGAAGAGGCAGAACCAGGCGGTGAAGACGGCCACGCCGATGCCCGAGTAGATGACGGCGCCGGCCAGGTGCGACACGTCCAGGATGTTCCTCATCACTTTCCTCCGGTGTAGCGGTGATAGTGCGAATAGTGGGAACGGTAGGAGCCGGGGTTGTCGCGCACCGACTTGGGCACGCCCGACAGCCTCTCGACGGGGGTCAGCCACCACCCCGTCCACAGCGCCCAGCCGAGCGCGGCGACCAAGGACCAGGCGTACCAGGGATACAAGCGCCTCACTCGTCGTCCTCCCAGTCCTCGTCGTCGGACTCGCTCACGCGGGGGTGGTCGCTCTCCATCCAGCGCTGGTTCTCGAAGGTCTCGCGGCGGATGAAGGCCCAGGCGAGCGGAAGGAAGAGCAGGAGC
>CAZTZW010000272.1:0-3674 GCA_964618085.1 uncultured Elusimicrobia bacterium | reverse complement strand
GATGAGGGGGAGGCGCGCGAGCGGCACGTCGCGGACCAGGACGACGCGCAGGACCAGCGGGTACTGGTCCGTCTGCGGCTCGATGCGCAGGTAGTAGCGGCCCGGCGGCACGCCCGGGACGTAGACCGTCGAGTTCGGGCCTCCTTCGCTCCATCTCTCGCCGTCGTCCACGCCGGAGTAGAAGGACAGCTCCACGCCGAAGTCGACGGCCTCGTCGGTATCCGCGTTGATGAGAGCGAGGTTGGCGTAGGCCCAGTGGTTCTGGAGGTTCGACTCGACCGTCGCCTTGATGTTCGACGCGCGCCCGGGGACCTCGAACACCTCGCTGACCCGGGACTTCTCGGGGTCGGCGGCCTCGAACGAGAAGGCCTGATTGAACACCATCTTCCCGGACGAGAACATGCTCGCGGCGATGAAGAGCGCCGTCGCCGCCGCCGCGGCGGGGAGGAAGGTCGCCGACATCGCGGACAGGCTCTCGCGCCAGGGGTTGGGCTGGGCGGGCGCGACGCCCCGCGGGACGGGGGGGCGCGCGTCCTTGGGCCCGAACGCCGCCCAGACCTCCTCGGGCGTCACGTACTCGCCGCGCGACCACGTGGACTCGCCCTCCGAGACCTCCTGGGAGAGCATGAAGGGCGGCGCGACGAAGTCGCGAGCGCGCACCCGGTCGCCGGCCGCCGCGAGCCACGGGAACTCGCCCAGCACGTGGGTGGTCAAGGCGATGCTGGTCTGGAAGTGCGCGAAGCGCAGCCCTTCGTGGACCACGGTCGGAGCGATGCTCGCGTCGGGGTTGTCCACGCCCGACATGTCCGAAGGCTGCGGCGCCTTCGCCGACGGCGCCTTCTTCTCCCTGCTCGCTTCCTTGAGCGCGCCCGCGGCGGCGATCTGCTCGACGCCGGCGAGCTTGCGCAAGGCCTGGACCTCGCCCATGTCGAACCAGATGCCCCGGCAGCCGGGACAGCGGTCCACGACCAGCTTGCCGCCCCCCGCCTGCCCGGACTCCATCTGCTTGCCGCAGCGCGGACAACCGAGGCCGGAGGCCGCCATGACGTCCAGCTTCAAGGGCACGGCCAGGTCCGCCTCGTCGTAGTACACGCCGAAGCAGCGCGGGCAGGCGTCGACGACGGTCGCGGGCGTGACCTGGTGCGGCTCCAGCGGAGCGCGGCATTTCGGACAGTTCATGCGGGCTCGTCCTGGACGGTCCGGGCCAGCAGCCAGTGGCCGTTGGACTCCACCAGCCAGCGGTAGCCGCGGTAGGGGTTCCACAACAAGTACTCGCCCCAGTCGTAGTCCACGCCGTAGTAGCGCACCCGCTTGCGCTGGTAGCCGACGATCTGGAGCTCCTCGCCGCGGATGACGCCGCGCGCGCCGATGGGCAAGGTCGGGGCCGGCTCGATTTTGGAGTAGTACTTGCCCACCAGCTCCATGCGCGGGTCGCGCATGTCGAGGGGGGCGCCGCAGTACTGGCAGGCCAAGGTGCGCGTGACGCCCTCCGCGCGCAAGGTGAGCGTGCCGCCGCACTTCGGGCAGTCGAACTTCCTCACCCGGGCCTCTTCCAGCCCTCGAACTCGCGCAGGCCGGTGAAGCGCAGGTCGTCGAAGTCCTCGTACTCGCCGATGAACAGGAGCGGCCGCGACGGCCCCTCGGACCAGTCGAGCGTCGCGAACTTGCGGCCCGGCGCGGCGAGGTCGACGGAGGGCACCGCCTCGCCCAGCGGCGGGCGGAAGGGCAGCTCGCCCTCGGCGGACAGGTACTTCGCCTCCAGGATGTCGCGGACCCGGAAGGTGGTCCCGCCCAGGTCCAGCTTCTGGCCCACCTTCAGCGCGTCGCGCGACGGGAGCGTGGCCGGCGGCGCGGCCGCGAAGTTCACGGCGTAGGTCCCCTGCGCCTCGCCCAGCCAGCCCTGCTTGCCGTCGGAGAAGACCAGGCTCCACTCGTTCCAAAGGCCGGTCTTGGTCTCGAGCTGGACGCGCCCCACGACCTCGAAGGCGTCGCCCTGGTGCTGGCCGCGCGTCCCGACCTGGAGAGGCGTGCCGTCGGGCTGGAGCTGGGCCACGTCGCCCAGCTTCTCGACGTTGAGATCCACCCTTCTTACCAGGCTGGAGCAGTGGCCGCACACGGCGAGCAGGCAGACCGAGGTCTTGAAGACCAGCGGGGCGCCGCAGTGCGGGCACTTGCGCTCGATGCTCATGGCCGTGGACCGTATCCTAGCAGATGGGAGGCGAGGCCGGGGTTGGAGCCGTCGAAGCGCCAGATCCAGGCGTCCAGCAGGTAGTGCACGGCCTGCGGCAGGGCCAGCAGGGGCACCAGCAGGGAGAGCAGGCCCGGGCCCGGCTCCCAGGACGTCGCCGCGCCGAAGAACACGCCCGCGTGCTCCTTCCAGACGAGGACGTCCCACGCGCCCTCCTCCAGATAGGCCAGGAGCAGCAAGGTCCCGACGAAGAGCAGGACGCCCGCCGGACGGTGGAAAGCGCCGCGCCAGCCGGCGTCGCCGGCCCAACGGCGGCGGCCGTACAGCCAGACCAAGGCCAGGTAGGGCACGCCGTGCGCGACGACGTTGGTGGCCGTGAACGCGAAGTCCGAGTTGGTCGCCACGATGCCCACGTACCAGGCCGCCGCGGTCGAGAGCACGACGCCGACCTTGCCGGGATTGACGGGCAGGCCCGCGCGCAGGCGCGCGGCCTGTCGCGCGGCGAAAGCGGCCAGCACCGCCGCGTAGACGGCGCCCGCCCAGCCGCCGGCCCACGCGTTCAAGCGCACGAAGTCGCCTTGGACGAACCACCAGAACTTGCGCGCCGGGTCGGCGTGCCAATACACCAGCGGATAGAGCATGGTGGCGTAGATGGCCGCGGCGTCGAGACGCGCCTCCCAGACGGGACGCGGGCCCTCCAGGCGCGCGTAGGCGCGCAGGAACCCGTACTGCTGGCGCACGAAATGGAAGACGGCCAGGTAGGCGAAGGCGCGCCAGAACGACAACGGCGAGAAGCTGTGCAGCGCCGCGCCGGCGACCCAGCAGGCGACGGGCAGGTAGACGTACAAGGCGCGCCGGCGCGCGAACTCCTCCGGGTCGAGATAGGTCCGGTACAGCGAGGCGTAGACGTGACCGACGTCGATGAACACGACGAACAGGAGCCAGCCCCACGGCGGGGTGTCGGCGGCGCGCAGCGCGGGGAAGAGGAGCACCGCGGCGGCGGCGGCCAAGGGCGGGCCGCAGAACCAGCCGAGGTCGAAGGCGGCCGAGTGCATCCAGCGGCGCTCGCTCACGCCGTCATCATACGATACATGACGCGGGGCTTGCGGCGGGGAAGGGGGGCGGCTATCCTCTGGGCGATGGCCTGGGAAGACGACGTCGAACCCGACTTCATCCACGAGCTGCCGTTCTGGCTCGTGGCGGCGCTGGCGCACGGGGCCCTGCTGACACTCAACCCCGTCATCCGCTGGGGCACGGCGCCGCGCGCCGACGACAAGACCTTGCCCATCGAGTTCGTCGCCGAGCTACCGACCGCCCTGCCCAACCTCGCCCCGGCCGCGGGAGACGGGACCACCGCCATGCCGCGCCACGGGCCCGGCGCCTACGAGCCGCCGAAAGCGAAGGCCGGCGCCGTGGATCCGCCGCCCAAGCCCCTGCCCGTCGCCAAGCCCGCCGCGGTCAAAGGGCCCGCCGTCAAGCCGGGCGC
>CAZTZW010000271.1:0-4600 GCA_964618085.1 uncultured Elusimicrobia bacterium | reverse complement strand
AGGTCAGTTCCACCTACTATAGTCGCGAACGACCCAGTCGCTGAGTTGTTGTCGCCGCCCGCGATGGTGATGCCGCGTCCATTGGCGGTATTGTTTCTGCCGCCGCCGATGGTGCTTGCAGTCTTAAGAGAGCCTTGTCCCAGCGACCCGACCACGTTATTGATACCACCACCTATGTAGCCGAAGTCGCTGTACACACTGTTATTCTGGCCGCCACCGACGGACGCATATGGCGTTTGTGCGATATTGTCGAATCCGAAAGCGGTCGAATACAGCCCAAGATTCGTCGACCATTGATTCCCGCTGAAGCCGCCGGAGCGCAACGACCCGGATGAGGCATTCCACTGAAGTTGAGAGGCCGTCGAGACGCCGACGACGTGTAAGAGCGCGACGGGGGTCGTTGTTCCGATGCCGACGCCCCCGGTTGCGACGACGACATCGAACGTGGTCACTGTTGAGGCTGCGCAGGGCATGGTAAGCATTAGTCCGAGCAGGACTCCGCCGACAGCCTTCTGAGGGAATATATTCCTATCAGATGAAACGAACGAAAATGACAAATATAACATTATGAAGACAATGGCAAAGATGGGCGATTCCTGGCAATAGTAAAGTGGAGGGGACGGCCTACCGCTTTTCGCGAGAGCGAAGAGCTTGCGTCTGGGCGAGAGCCTGCCTGTAGGAGAGGTTGTCGGGGGCGAGTTGCAGGGCTAGTGTGTATTCGGCGATTGCTTGGTCATACTTGCCGAGGAGTCGATACGCGCTCGCAAGGTTCACATGAATGAGAGCTGATTGCGGTAGTTGGCTCGCCGCGCGTTCGAAAAGTGGTGTAGCCTCTGAAAGATTCCCTTTTGAGGCGAGGATGCTTCCGAGGTCGTTCATCGCCAGGGCATCATCCGGGAGCGCGCTAAGTCCTTGGTGATAGGCGGCTATCGCCTCATCGTTCCGTTTGAGATGAATGAGCAGCTTGCCTGCCCTGAAGTAATCCTTCTTGAATTCGACGGATTTCGCCGCATCGAGGTAGTGACGGGCAGCCTCGGCTTTAGCGCCACGTCGCTCAAGAATCGTCGCGATGGTGTGATGGGCAGGGGCGAAATGCGGATTTATCTTGATGACATCCCGCATCACGGTCAGTGAGGATTCCAGTTCCCCCTGATTTTTAAGAACGATTCCGAGGTTGTAGCGCTGGTTTAGTTCATGCGGACGAAGCTCGATCGACCGCTCGAAATAGATCTTTGCATCCTCCCATCGCTCCTGCTTCATCAGGCTGGTGCCGAGGTTGTAATTGATCAATACGGAATCGGGATTGGCTTCCAGCGTGTGACGCCAAAGAGTGACGTCGTCTTTCCAGAGCTTGCTCTGCGCCCAGGTTTTAGCGCCCAAGCATGTAATGATCAGGAGAGCCGCCGTGATACCCGTGGTTCGTATATGCGGGCGCAGAAGAAGCTGCCATAGCCCTGCACCGAATAAAAGGCAGATGCTCATGCTTGGAAGATACGTATAGCGATCGGCTGCGAGCTGCGGGCCGAAAGTCACGAGCCCAAGTACGGGCGCCAAGGTGACAACATAGTATGCCCATACAACGGTAAGCCATGGACGAGTGCGTCGGAGCGCGACGGCGGCGGAGGTAAGAGCAATGACGAGAGCCGCGCTCATCACGAAAGTCCAGGCGAAGGGGTTCAGCGGCTCGGGGCGCTCATACAGCGGTAGAAGCGGATGCGGCAGTACTGTCTTTTGCAGGTAGAACATCGCGCCGAAAAAGACCTGGGCAGTGCGCTGAAGCCATCCATAGTGCTCGATGCTGGGCATATTGCCGAACGCTTTTTGACCAAACAGGCCGATAAGGCCGAACAACAGGGCAAGCGACAGAAGTGGAACCTTCTCCGAGAGGACGGCGCGGGGCTGCGTGGAGCCCCAGTCCATTGGATTCAGGGAAAGGCGCCGTAGCGGATAGACATCTAGGATCAGGAGTACGAGCGGAAGTGTGATGACGATGGCCTTGGATAGCAGCGCGCATATGAAGAGGACGATGAGAGTCCCCCGTACCCGCTTTTGCTTCCCATCTCCGAGATAGGATAGAACGGCCAGTAGATAGAAGAATCCTGACAATACGTCGCGGCGCTCGGTCAGCCACGCTACTGATTCGACGCGAAGCGGATGGATCGCGAATGTGAGCGCTGAGAATCCCGCTGCGATGTGTAGATTCGTTTGAGATGCTTCGGGAGGGTCTGTGATGGCGAGTTTCAGCAGTCTGGCGCTGATCAAGTAGAAAAGAACGGCGTTTGCCGTATGGATGATGAGATTCGTGAGATGGAATCCTTGCGGGTCCAAGCCCCATACGGCGTTATCGAATGCAAAGCTGAGCCACGTAAGAGGTTGGTAGGGCCCTCCGTACACGGTGGTGAACATCCAGCGAAGATTCTCCACACTAAAGCCGCGATATGCGTGATTGCCGACCAGGTTTGGAACATCATCCCAGACGAAGCCGCCGTGCAGTGCCGGAAAAAACGAAATGAGCGTGGCGAGCGCGGCGACGACGGGGATGATCCAACGAAGGTCGCTCGCTGTTTGTGGCGCGGGCGCCGATGCACGGGCCTTTTGATTCAAGCGTTAAGGCTACCGCTTCGCTTGGGAGCGGCGCACCGCTTCTTCGTAGTCCTTCTTGAGCTTCTCGGCCAGAGCTTGGAACTCGGCTTTGCGCTTCTCTTGGAAGCGGCCGAGGGTCTTGAGGGCGGAGATGCGCACCGTCGGCTCGGCGTCCTTGAGCAAGGCGGTCACCCAGGTGACGACGGACGGGTCGCCGATGTCGCCCAAGGCCTCGAGCGAGGCGATGCGCACGGCCGGCTCGGTGTCGCGCAGGCTGCCCACGAGGGCGGCCAGGCGCGCGGAGTCGTCGCGGTCGCGCAGCAGGCGCACGACCTTCATGCGCAGGTCGGGGTCGGGGTCCTCGGCGAGGAGGCGCTCCAGCTGCTTGACCGCCTGAGGGTCGCGGATGTTGAAGAGCACCTGCGCCGCCGTCCAGCGCACCTCGGGGTCGGCGTCCTGGAGCGAGAGGCGCACCTTGGCCAGCTCGGCGTCGGAGAACACGGGCTTGGGCGCGGGGAGCTCGATGGCCGGGGGCACCGGCGGGTTGACGACCTGCTCGGGGCGGTTCCGGTCGTAGATGAGGAAGCCGGCCGCCAGGGCGAAGGCGACCAGCATGATGAGGCGGTTCATCAGCGCTTGGCGGCCTCCGCCGCGGCGCGCTGCTTCTCGAGCTCGTAGGCCTGGCGCGCGGCCTCGATCTCGGCCTGGCGCTTGTCCTGCAGCGAGTTGAGGACCTTCAGGGCCTGGAGGCGCACGGCCTCCTCCTGGTCCTTGACGGGCCCGGCCATGATGGCGGAGGCCACGCTGTAGTCGCCGATCTTGTCGAGCGCGCGCAGGGCGGAGAGGCGCACCTCGGCCTCCTGGTCCTTCATCGCGGCGACGATGTTCTGGGTGATCTCGGGCGAGCGGCGGCCGCTGAGGAGGTCGATGATGCGCATGCGCACCGAGGGCTCGACGTCCCGCTTCATGAGATGGAACATCAAGGGCAGGGCCTCGGGCGACTTCATCTTGTCGAGCAGGACGACGGCCTCCCAGCGCACGCTGGGGTCGGGGTCCTCGGCGGACTTGAGCACCTTGCGCTGCTCCTCGGGGTCGATGACCGGGGCCGGCTCGGAGAGGATGGCGGGCGGCGGCGGAGGCGGCGGGGGCGGCGGCACGGGCTTGAAGCGCTGGAACATCATGTAGCCGAGCGTGCCGGCGAGCACCAAGACCATCAATCCTTTCATGAGCGGGAGACCTCCGGGACGGGACCTGAGGGAGTGCGCAGATTCAAGACGCGGCGGCGGACGTCGATGCTTCCGTGCGTCCAGACGGCGGAAAGGGTCTCGGGCGGCGACAGGCGCGTCCAGTCCCCCCCGTCGACGCCCTCGCTGGCGATGAGGAAGCGGCCGTCGCGCTTGGAGAAGCTCATGACGCTCCAGGGCTGGTCGGGATGGCACAGTCCCATCCGGGCGAGGCCGACGCGCGAGGCGTGGCAGACGGCGTGGAGGCCTCGGCCGTCGGAGGCGATGGCGGTCAAGGCGGTGTAGGGCGTGGAGGCGTCGGGGTACTTGTGCCGGACGGACGGCCACAGGCGCCAGTCCTCCTCGATGCACGCCTCGAAGGCCTTCGAGGGGTCCTTCACGGCGTCGAGGTGCTTGAGGAACTGCTGGAAGTAGACCTCGGAGTCCGAGTCGGTCTTCAGCCGCGCCTGGCGCGCGCCGAGCGTCTCCGCCACGTCCTTGTAGATGGTCAGCGTGCCGTTATGGATGAAGGCCCAGCCGTCGTCCTCGAACGGGTGCGCGTGCGCGTCGTCGACGTGCGGGTTGGAGGCGGCGCGGATGTGGCCTAGGACCACGGGCGAGTACGCGGCGTCGGCCGCGGCCTTGAAGCGGTCGGCCTCGGCGGAGGCCGGGCGGCCGGATTTGACCACGCGCGGCTTGCCGTCCGCCCCGAACCAGGCCATGCCCCAGCCGTCTTTCTGCGGGTTCTCCGGGGACATGTCGCTCTGCTTGAGCAGCGAGAAGGAGGAGTCCAC
>CAZTZW010000270.1:0-4621 GCA_964618085.1 uncultured Elusimicrobia bacterium | reverse complement strand
CGACGAGGATCCCCGCTCCAAGAACAAGTGGGTCCGCGTCAACCGCCTGCGCGCGCAGGACGCGGCCAAGATCGCCAAGCTGCAGGTCGCCGAGTTCGAGAAGCTGCTCGACGAGCGCCACGGCTCCGAGCTCAAGACCGACCCGTCCTTCCTCGACTTCATCATGAAGGAAGGCTTCTCGCACCTGTACGGCGCGCGCCCGATGAAGGCCGCCGTCGAGAAGCACCTCATCGACCCGCTGGCTCAGTGGATCCTCAAGGAGGCCTCCGAGGGCCGCAGCGACGTGCGCGGCGGCCGCATCACGGTCTCCTATAAGGACGGCAAGGTCCTGTTCCAGGCCGAGCCGCGCCCCGCGAAGGCGACGCCCCGCTCCACCGTCCAGGGCGCCTCCGAGATCGTGGCCGCCCAGGTCCTCAAGCTCATCGAGACCTTGGCGGGAGAGGGGGAGGGCGACGAGCCTTCCGAGCAGCTCTTCGACAAGATGATGCGCTCCGCCCGGCCCGAGGCCGGGACGTCGCAGGCGTCGGCCGCCTCCGCCTCCGCCTCCGCCGCGCCGCGCGCGTTCTTCATCCCGGCGTCCGCGCCGTCCGTCCGGGCGGGGGCGTTCGTCTCCGCCGCGCACAACAACCCTAAGAAGAAGGACGAGCCCCTGCGGTCCGCCCTCAAGGGCGTCTCCGACGCGGCGCGCGCGGCCGGCTGGGACGCGGCCGCCGCGGTCCTCGAGGGCGTCTCCGGCCAGACCGGGGAGGGCTGGCTCAAGCAGATCGCGCGCACGGCCAAGGAGCACGCGACCGGCGCTGTCCCCGTCTCCGTGGGCCATTCCGTGACCGCGGATCACGTCCGCGTCGTCATCCACTCCGACACCGAGCTGTCCGCGTCCGACCGCGACGCCTACATCAAGCACTTCGCCGGCGAGCCGCCGGCGAGCTACCTGGCCGCTCAGCAGAAGGCCGACAACCTCAATCTCACCGCGACGGGCATGGTCTGGGACCACAACCTGCTGGACCTGCACCGCCGCGTCAAGGAGATCCCCGGCTCCCGCATGGGCCTGGCCACGGGCGCCGACGCGGCCGGGGGACGGGGCACGGACTACTGGGTGGAGTTCGCCAAGCCCAAGCCCGTCGTCGAGACCCCGGTCGCCGCGGCCGCGCCCGTCGACGAGCCGAAGGGCCCCACGCCCCACCAGGACCGCGAGATGGCCAAGGTCCGCGCGCTCCTCATGCGCACGGTGGACCAGAGCCGCCTCGGGAACCTGGAGCGCGACGGCACCGCCATCCGCGTCGCCGCCGCCGAGGGCTGGGCCCGCCTGGCCCGCGAGGCCGACGTCGAGCAGGCCCGCGCCTGGCTCAAGGACAAGAAGCTGGCCGACGACGATACCCCGACCGGGATGATCAAGGACAACTGGCCCCTGGTGATGACCGCGGCGCTCGTCCTCGAGCGCTACGGCGACGCGAGCGACATCCCGATGCTCGAGACCGTGGCGCGCCGCTTCACCGACTCCACCCACTTCGAAGTCCCCGCCCACAACGCGCTGACGCAGGCGCTGGCCGTGCTGTACGCGCGCGCCGGCCTGGCCGAGGTCCGCGCCGTCATGGAGCGCGTCACCCGCATCAAGAGCGGCGAGCGCTCCGAGGACCTGAAGAACGCCGCGCACCGCGCCATGGGCGCCGTCGGCATGCCCGTCGACGAGGAAGTGGCCAAGCGCGACGCCGACGGCCTGTTGGAGCTGTACCGCCGCGAGGGCCGGCTCGAGGAGCTCGCCGCCGAGCTCTACGACACGGCGGGCTGGTCCGGGCGCGACGAGGCCCGCAAGATGTCCATCCTCAAGGCCGCGGCCGAGACCGAGACCTCCGAGAAGGCCGTCCTGCGCTTGCGCGAGGTCATGGGCCAGCACACCTACTACAGCAAGGTCGGTTTCGAGGCGTCTCGCGCGCGGGCCAGCGCGCTCGCTCATTCCGGCCTCACCGGCGGCCTGGGCGAGGCCATCAAGACCTGGGTGGACATGAACGGCATCACCACCCACGGGGACAACGGCAGCCAGTGGCCGCAGCTCCTGGCCTACGTGGAGCTGGCGCGCCTCTCGGGAGGAGCGGAGACGCTCGCCGGGCTGGAGCGCCTCATGCGCAACCCGCCGGACGAGATCAACAGCCTCCACGAGCAGTCCTACTTCACCTCGCCCGACGCCTGGGCCCGCTCGCTGGTGCGCTCCGGCAAGTTCGCGGAGTACGCCCGCCCGACCCTGAGCCCCGACGGGGCGCCCGGCATGTCCAAGCTGGAGGCGATGCTGGCGGAGAAGGACTACCCGATGCTGGTCGCCGCCGCGCTGCGCGCCATCGCCTACTCGCGCGACCCGTCCTTCAAGGTGAAGGCGCTGGAGCCCGTCGGGCCCCTGCCCGTCATCACGCCGACGTCGGGCTCCTCCTCGAGCGCCGCGTCCGGGACCTCCCGCGCCGCGGGGGGTCGGACGCTCGCCGAGTGGAAGAACGATATGCTCGGGCGACGCTTCCCCTTCGGGCATTTCGGGCCCCAGGGCCTCCCTCCGGCCTAGTCCCGGCGCTATTTGCTAGCGTAGGGCCATGAGAGCGCGCGAGCGCCGCTGGGCGGTCCTCGTCCCGCTGGGCACCGCGCTGTTCTGCTGGGTCTGGCTCGAGGCCGTGCTCTACGGCTTCCTCTACTTCAAGCACGGCCTGCTCCCGCGCGCCATCGCGGCGCGCGACTTCTACCCGTACGAGCACCACTACATGGAGGACCATCCCTACCTCCCGTACCTGGCTTTGAAGGGGCGCTATGGAGACAAGCTGGAGTTCAACTCCCAGGGCGACCGGGGCCCCGAGCTGGAGCGCCCCAAGCGCCGAGTGCGCGTGCTGTGCTACCGCGGCTCCTCCACCTTCGACGCCGCTCACCCCTGGGAGGACACGTGGCCGGGCCGGCTGCAGGCGCTGCTCGGCCGCGACCGCTACGAGGTGGTCATCGCGGCGCAGAACGGAGCGACGACCGCCGACACGGTGGTCAACTACGGGCTCATCCATTCGCAGGACCGGGCCGACTACGTGCTGGCCTACGAGGGGAACAACGACCTGGAGTCCTCCTTCTGCGCCGATTTCCGCCCGGACTACGCGCACCGCCGCCGCAAGATCTCCTTCCGCCGCTCGCCGTTCTGGGACGCCATGCCGCGCGGGCTGGACGTCTCGGCGGTCTACGTGGTGCTGCGCGGGGCCTTCACCGTGCCCGAGGGCAACCTGCACAGCCTCTATACCCGGCCCTGTCTCAAGCCGGACCTGGAGGGGGGGCCCTACGGCCTGCCGATCTTCGAGCGCAACCTGCTCAACCTGGACGCCATGGTCCGCGCCAACGGCGGGCGCCTCGTGGTCGGCACCTTCCAGTACTACCGGGCCTGGGCGGAGAAGAAGATGGCGCCGGGCTTCGCCGAGGCCTGGGACCGCGGCAGCCGGCTGGAGAACGACGTCATCCGGGGCCTCCCGGCCAAGCGGCCCGGCCTCACGGTGGCCGAGATCGCGCGCTCCTTCGTCCCCTCGGAGGAGACCATGCTCGACTTCTGCCACCTCACCGAGGCGGGCAACGCGCATATCGCCCAGGGCTTCTATAAAGAGCTGAAGCGTCTGGAAGCCGCCCGCGGCCGTTAGAGCTTCTTTGCGATCTCGGCGCGCAAGGTCCTCAGCGCCGTCACGTAGCGGTAGGAGCGCACGTCGTTGGTCGCGGGCAGGACGGTCTCGGCCAGCGCGTCGTCGACGGTCTTGGCCGCCTCCTTCGCCTTCCCGAGCTTGAGCTCGAGCTCGGCCTTCATCTTGACCGCGCGCAGCCAGTTGTCGCCGTAGCCGGTCTCCACCGCCTTCACCGCCGCGGGATAGGCCTTCTCGTACTGGCCGTCTTCCTTCAGCGCGTAGGCGTACTCGTTGTGGAAGGTGAACTCGTCGGGGTAGGCCTTCACGAGCGACTCGAGCAGCTCCGCGGCCTTCGCGTTCTCCCCGGCCTGGCGCAGGGCGTAGGCGCGGCCGAAGTTGGCGCCGCGCGCGGCGGCGCCCAGCGGGGACGCGGCGGCCCGCGCCTCGTGGGCCGCCGCCGCCTTCAGCCACAATGCCTTGGCGGCCGTCGTGGACTCGACGGTCCCGACGAAGTCGGCCTCCTCGGAGAGCAGGTCGCCGGGAGAGAACCAGGTCTCGCCGAGCTCGGGCGCGGCCGTCCACTTCGCGACCGAGGCCGCCACCGCGTCCTTGAGCTTGGCGGCCGCGGCCTTGTCCTCGGCGGCGAGCAGGCCCGCCCAGAGCGCGAAGTTCGCGTCGCCGGGGAACTCCGCGAGGAGCTCTTTCACGGCCGCGATGCGCGCCCGCTCGCTGCGGGCGTCGAGCAGGACGCGGCGCGCGGCGGGGTCGGTCCGCTTGGCGAGCAGACGCTCGACCTCGTCGTACTCGCCGCGCTCGGCGCGCCAGGCGGCGACGCGCAGGGCGGCGGAGGGGTCGCTCGCGGCCTTCTTGAGGGCGGCCTCGACGGGCTCCTTCTCCAGCGCCTTCATTTCGGCCATGAACTTCGCCAGGGCGGGCCCGGAGCGCGAGCCCACGAGGCGGCCGATCTCGCGCAAAGAGGCGTCGGTCACGACGATGGT
>CAZTZW010000269.1:0-4636 GCA_964618085.1 uncultured Elusimicrobia bacterium | reverse complement strand
AACCCCGCCCTGCTGGCGGACCGTTCGGATGGTTTGCGCCAGGCGGGAGCCAAGATCAAGTCCGGAAAGGGCTTCATCGAGCTGACCATGGAGAAGAGGCCCAAGCCCGTCTCCGTCGTCACCAAGCCCCACCCCGGCTTCCCCACCGACCTGCAGGCCCCATGGATGTCGCTGATGACCCTGTGCACCGGCTTCGCCAAGGTGACGGAGACCGTCTTCGAGAACCGCTTCCTGCACGCCGCCGAGCTGGGCCGCATGGGCGCCCAGATCGCCGTCTCGGGCCGCGTCGCCGTGGTGGCCGGCGTCGAGCGCCTCTCGGGCGCGCCCATCATGGCCTCCGACATCCGCGCCGGGGCGGCCTTGCTCGTCGCCGGCGTCGCGGCCAAGGGCCGCACCACCAACGCGCGCGTCTAACACATCGACCGCGGCTACGAGGTCGTCGAGGAGAAGCTCAGCCGCGCCGGCGCCGCCATCGCCCGCCTCAAATGACCTACGAGGGAGCGCTCGCCGTGCTCGCGGAGCGCCAGGAGACCGTCATCGACCTCGGCTTGGACCGGGTCCGCCGCCATCTGGCGAAGCTGGGAGACCCGCAGGAGAAGGTCCCCTCCTTCCACGTCGCCGGGACCAACGGCAAGGGCTCGACCTGCGCCATCCTCGCGTCGGTCCTGCGCGCGGCGGGCCTGCGGGTCGGGCTCTACGTCAGCCCCCATCTGCTCGACGTGCGCGAACGCATCAGCATCGACGGCAAGGCCATATCCAAAGCAGACTTCGCCCGGCTTTTTCCGAAAGGCCCGCTGACCTATTTCGAGCTGCTGACCGTCCTCGCCTTCCGCTACTTCGCCGAGAAGAAGTGCGACGTCATGGTGCTCGAGACCGGCCTGGGCGGACGCCTGGACGCCACCAACGTCGTGAAGGCCCCGCTGGCGGCCGTCGTGACCTCGGTGGACTTCGACCACCAGGCCTATCTGGGGAACACGCTCAAGGCCATCGCGGGCGAGAAGGCCGGCATCTTCAAGGGCGGGCGGCCTTCCGTCCACCCGGCCCATCCCGTCTTGAGCCGGATGCCCGTCAGGGGCCGCCGCGTCGTCGTCGGCAAGCCGTGGCCCGTCACGAAGACGGACTGGAGGAGGGGCGTCCAGACCGTGGGCGGCCACGAGCTGTCCTTGCTCGGCGCGCGCCAGGGCTGGAACGTCGCGCTCGCGCACGCCGCCGTCGAGGCGTCGGGACTGCGCGTGCCCCGCGCGGCGTGGCGCAAAGGGCTGGCGCGCGTGGCGTGGCCGGGACGCTTCCAGGTGAAGCGCGGCGTCATCATCGACGGCGCCCACAACCCCGAAGCCGCCCGCGCGCTGGCCGCGACCTTCAAGGCCTCGCCCTTCGTCCGCCGCCCCTCGCGCTGGGTGCTGGGCATGATGCGCGACAAGGACGCCCGCGGGGTGCTCAAGCCTTTGGCGCCTTACCTGAAGGACGTGTTCGTCGTCCGGCCCCCGAGCCCTCGCGCGATGGACCCGGTGGACCTCGCCGACGCCGTGCGGCGCGTCTCCAAGGCGAAGGTCACCATCGCCGACCTCGGGTCCGCGCTCCGGACGAAGAAGACCGTCGTCTGCGCGGGGTCGCTCTACCTCGCGGGCGCCGTATTGAGGAGACTGAGATGAACTCGCTCGGCATCGACGTGGGCGGCACCTTCACGAAGCTGGCTCTCGTCACGCCCAAGGGGCGCGTCCTGCGCTCGGCCCAGATCCCCACCGAGCCGCGCAAGGGGCCGGCCGATTTCGTGAAGCGCGTGAAGGCCGCGACGGCGGGCTGGGGACACCGGCGCGTCGGCCTGGCGCTGGCCGGCGGCGTGGACCACTCGAAGGGCGCCCTCCTGTTCGTGCCCAACCTCCCGGGCTGGATCGGCTACCGCTTCAAGAAGGCCTTCGGCCTGCCCACCGTCGTCGAGAACGACGCGAACGCCGCCGCCTGGGCGGCGGCCCGCGGCCGCCGCAGCGCCGTCGTCATCACGCTCGGCACCGGCGTGGGCGGCGGGCTCATCATGGACGGCAAGCTGTGGCGCGGCGCCACCGGCTCGGCGGGCGAGATCGGCCACATGGTCATCTGCGTGGGCGGCGAGCCCTGCGGCTGCGGCCGCTTCGGCTGCTTGGAGGCCTACTGCGGCACCGCGGGCATCCAGCGCCTGGCCGGGCGCCGCGTCTCGCCCAAGGAGCTGGCCGACGCGGCCCGCGCGGGCGACGCCGCCGCCCAGGACGTGTGGGAGGCCGTCGGCACCAAGCTGGGCGAGGGCATCGCCAACCTCGTGCTCATCCACGACCCCGAGGCCGTGTACGTCCTCGGCGGCGTGGCGCGGGCGGGCGACCTGCTTCTCGCGCCGGCACGGCGAGTCCTTGATACCCAGCCGTTCCGCCGGCCGTTCTCCAAGCTCAAGCTGCTCGCCCCGGCCGACCGCGACTGGGGCGCCCTCGGCGCGGCCCTCCTGGCCTTCGAGGACGAGGGACGATGACGCGGACGCTCGCCCTCCTGCTGCTCCTGGGGGCGGGACGAGCCGCGGCCGCCGACTATCCTCTGCCCGAGGCGCCGGCGGGCCCGCGCGTGGACTACGAGGCCGACGAGGCCGACTACGACGCGGACAAGTCCCTGCTCCACCTCAAGGGGAGCGTGCGGCTCAAGGAGTCGACTTGGACGGTCAAGGGCGAGGAGCTGTGGCTCGACACCGCCCGCCGCACCGCGCGCACCGACGGGCCCATGCTCGTCGAGGACGGCTGGTCCGCGCTGTACGGCGAGTCCGGCGAGTTCGACTTTCAGCGGCATTCCGGCCGCTTGGCGCGCACGTCGGCCGGCCACGGCGACTGGCGCATCAAGGCGCGCCAGGCCCGCATGGACGAGGACCGCAAGCTCGACTACCGCGGCGCGGACTTCACGAGCTGCAGCGCCGCGCACCCGCACTACCACTTCCGCGCCTCGCGCATCACGGTCAAGCCGCGGCAGAGCCTGGTGGCCCGCAACGTCCTGTTCTACCTGGGCGACGTGCCCGTGTTCTACCTGCCGGTGCTCTATAAGTCGCTCAAGAGCCGGCACTTCCTGCGCTGGAAGACGTCCCCGGGCCTCGACAGCCGCAACGGGCCGTTCGTGCGCAACACGCTGACGACGGAGCACGGCCGCACCGTCTACAGCAAGCTGTTCGCCGACTACTACACCAAGCAGGGCTTCGGCTACGGCGGCGAGGTGCACCGGCGCGACGGCGAGGACTCGCGCGGCGCGCTGTACGGCTACCGCATCGAGGAGACTTCGACCAAGGACGTGCGCTGGACCGTGCTCGGCCAGCAGTACCAGGCGCTGACCTCGTCGATGTCCTTCCAGGGCCGCCTCCAGTTCCAGTCCGACTCCGACTTCAACAATCATTACGCCCGCTCGAGCACCTTCCGCGTCACCCCCGAGCTCCTCAACAGCGGCGCCCTCACCCACCGCTTCGCCAAGGCGACCGCGCGCCTCTCCTACTCCCGCCGCGACCTGGCCACCCTCGACCGCCGCGAGTTCGTCAAGGAGACCGAGAGCGCGCCGCGCCTGGACGTCCAGAGCGTGCCGCTGCGCTTCGGCCGCCTGCCCTGGCTCAACACGCTCGACGGCTTCGCCGACAACGAGTACGACCGCAGCCGCTCCTACCTCGAGAAGTCGGTGGGCGCGGGCTGGGAGGGGACGCGCACCTTCAACATCGCGCGCGGAGTCAGCTTCGCGCCCAAACTGCTCTACCGCCAGACCTACTTCAACCGCTACGAGCGCACCGTGGTCGGCTCAACCCAGACCATCCTCGACGCGGCGGTGGGCCGCTACGGCGGCGAGGGCGTGGTGCGCTTCGACACGCCCATCGGCGGTTGGGACGCCGGCTACCGCCACGTGCGGCGACAGCGCCCGGGCCATATGGACGACGACTCCGGCGCCGTGGACAAAGGCGTCGAGGAGAGCCTGCTGACGCTGTCCGACGTGTTCTTCCCGACGCCCCGCACCTGGGCGCGCGTCTCCTCCGGCTACGACTTCCGCACCTTCCGCGACCGCGCGATCGGCTTCCGTCGCCGCGTCCAGCCCATCGTGACCGAGGCGAGCTGGTTCCCGCGCGAGACCCTCAACTTCACCTTCCGCAACGACTACCAACTGGAGGAGAAGGAGCGCGCCTTCCTGCTCGACGCCCGCTGGGGGTCCGAGACCGGGCCGACCTTGGGCGGAGGCCTGGCCTACAACCTGGCCGACCCCTCGCGCTACGTCGGCTCGGTGGACGTGGCGGTGGCTCCGTCGAGCCCCACTTGGCGCGTCAGCTTCGGCCTGCGCGCTGTCGTGGAGACCTCGGGCGGGCCGGGCCGCCTGCACGGTGCGCGGGTCTTCGAGAAGGAGTTCGGTTGGACGCGCCGCTGGCACGACTTCTACACCAAGGTCTCCGGCCGCTTCCGCCCCGGCGGCGTGGGCGAGGCCTCCATCCGCATCGACCTCAAGTTCGGCACCACCGACCCCAAGGCCGCCCCGCGCCGCGACTGGGAGAGCGAGCTCTTACCCGAGCGCGCGACCAACGACGAACAAAGACCGTGACGGCGTGACGGGGACTGTCCCCTTAAGCTGTGGGACACTCTCTATCGAACAAAGACTGTCCCAC
>CAZTZW010000268.1:0-4667 GCA_964618085.1 uncultured Elusimicrobia bacterium | reverse complement strand
GGGCTCGGCCGCCGAGGCGGACGCGGCGGCGCACGCCACACAGAAAGCCGCCAAAGCCGGCAGCATTCTATATCGCGCGCGCGCGTAGTGGTATGAAGTACGCCCGTAAAGGTTCATCTGGAGCCTTTGAGTTTAACGGGTCGTAAGTTCGGGCTGGTTACAGAAGTATGACTGGAACCGGACCGCGGGAACGGATCGCTTTCGTCGCGCCTCCAGGACGGAGGCAGGGGGGGTTGGAGACCGGCTTAACAGCGGAGGACTTCAGGACAGCAACGGCCCGACTTCAGAGCGAGGGCCGCGGGTCGCGGCCGGACGATGATATGGGTGATGGCCAGAATGGCCATCATCGCGATGAGCACCGCGGAGACCTTGGGCCGCGGCCCGGGCAGGCCGGCCGAGGCCAGAGCATGGGGCAGAGAGAAGCCGAGTTCCCGCAGGTTGACCTTGCCGGCCTGGAGCAGCTCCACGGCGGACAGGAACGAGGCGGCACCGGCGAGCTTCGAGGCGAAGGCGTTGGCGACGGTCCGCGCGACCGCGGCCTGCTTGAGCTCGGTCAGGACCTTCTCGCCCGAGACGGGGCGCCCCATCTCGTCGCGCACATCCAGGCCCCAGCGGTTGTCCACCGCGACCATGGGGTCGACGCCCTTGGCGTCGAGACCGACCGACCGCTCGGCCGCAGCCGGGCCCGCCAGCAAGGCGAGCGCGATGGCCAGAAAGAGGCCCGGCCCCACCGGCCATCGTACCCCTCTATCCCGACGATGGCAGGTTAGGACCGGGCGAAAACGGAGATATACATTCATCGTTGTTTTCGGTAGCCAGGCGATCTCGGGCTTCCGAGACCCTTCGCTTTGCGCCCCGCTCTCGCGAACGGTTTGCCGGTTTGTCGTTCCAACGTGCGACAACCCCAGTATACCCCCGAACGCCGGTTTGTCAAGACCCATGGCCTTGACACCACCAGCTTTCGCCGCTCCTTCCATCGTCATTTCAAGCATGAACAAGAAGTGCCGAAACAGCCGCCAAAAGGGCCGGGCGTCGGGCACGGGACTCTACCACAAAAAGAAGGACCCTAACAGAAGGGACAGGCACTTTCGTTAGGGGTGCGCGCGAACAAGAAGGCCGTGCCCCTTTTGGAGCACGGCCTTCTTAGACCCTAACGAAAGTGCCTGTCCCTTCTGTTAGGGGGCTAGCCCCAGAGTCCTTTCTCGTCGCGGACGATGGTCTGCTCGCGGCTCTGGCCGACGGAGACGATGGCGATGGGCACGCCGAGCTTCTTCTCCACCCACAAGACGTACTCTCGCGCGCCGCGCGGAAGGTCGGCGAACTTGCGCGCCTTAGAAAGATCGCCCGAGAAGCCCGGAAAGGTCTCGTACACCGGCTCGACGTCGAGCTGATCACGGCGCGAGACGGGGAACTCCGTGATCCGTTTCTTGCCGAGCTTGTAGCCCACGCAGACTTTGAGCGGATGCACGCCGGTCAGCGTGTCCAGCTTGGTCATGGTCAGCGAGGTCATGCCGTTCATGCGGATGGCGGCCTTGAGCTGCGGCACGTCGAGCCAGCCGATGCGGCGGGCGCGACCGGTGGTGGTTCCGTACTCCTTGCCGGTCTCGCGGATGTAGTGGGCGACGTGTCCGTCGATCTCGGTCGGGAACGGACCGAGACCCACGCGCGTGGTGTAGGCCTTGGTCACGCCCATGACGGCGGTGATGGCGGTCGGGCCGATGCCCGCGCCCGCGCAGGCACCGCCGGCGACCGGGTTCGACGAGGTCACGAAAGGATAAGTACCATGGTCGAGGTCGAGCATCGAACCCTGGGCGCTCTCGAGCAGGAGGCGCTTGCGCTTCTTGCGGGCCTCATCGAGGAATACGGAGCAGTCGGCCGCGAAGGGCGCCAGGAAGCGCCGCAGGCGATCGTAGTCCTTGAAGACCTCCTTCTCGATCTCGCGCAGCGGTTTGACCTTGGCGAGCTCCGCGGCGCGCACCTGGAGGTTCTTGCGCACGAGCTTCTTGAAGGACTCGGGGTCGAGGTAGTCCGCCACGCGGATGCCGATGCGGGCGACCTTGTCCTCGTAACAGGGTCCGATGCCGCGTTTAGTGGTGCCGATACCGCGCCCCCCCTCCTCGCGGAGGGTGTCGACGTAGATGTGGTACGGCAGGATGACGTGGGCCGCGAGGCTCACGAAAAGCCGACCGCGAACCTTGATTCCGCGGCTCTCGAGGATCTTCACTTCCTTGATGAAGGCGTTCGGGTCGAGGACGACGCCGTTGCCGATGACCGAACGGCAGCCCTTGGCCAGGATGCCCGATGGCGTCAGGTGCAGGGCGTACTTCTGCCCGCCGAAGACCACCGTGTGTCCGGCGTTATTGCCGCCCTGATAACGCACTACCCAATCGGCCTTCGAGCCGAGGTAATGGACGATCTTGCCTTTCCCTTCATCGCCCCACTGGGCGCCCACGACCACCAAAGCTGGCATCTGTACCCCTTATGTCTTGAAGAATCTACGCCACCACGTCCCGTCGCCGCCCTCGCGCGTCGCGCCGCTGCGCGCGGCGCGCAAACGACGGCCCGGCTCCAGCTCCACGTCCCCGCACACGCCCACCGAGAAGCGCACGCGCGCCATCCAGCCGTCGCGGGCGGCCTCGATGGCCTCCACCGGCGCCTCGATGGGCGTCGGCCCCCCGTCGGTCATGCCGCCGAACAGCCGCGCCAGGTACTTGGCGATGTCGCGGCGGTCGGTGATGCGCGCCCAGACCATGTCCCCGGCCCGGAGGTCCTCGACGGCCGTGCCCTCGGCGTCCTCCTCCAGGCCGATCTTGAGTATCAGGAGGTCTTCGGCGGGAGCGGGCACGCGCGGCCTGCGGGCGGCCGGCGCCGGTCCGGTGCGCAAGGACTGGAACTGGCCGAGGTCGAGGATATCCTTTTTGGCCGACAGGCTCAAATCGCCCCGCGTGAAGAGCCGGCGCAGCGGTTCGGAGGCGGCCTCGGCCGCCTCCTCCGAGGTCGCGTTGCGCAGGCGCTCGAAGAGCGCCGGGTCGGCGGCGCGGAAGGCCGCGGCCAGGGACTGCTCGACCTCGAGGCTCTCCTGCGGCAAAGAGCCGTCCCACAGCCGGCAGCCGTACAGGTGCTTCTCGAAGACGAACCAGTCCTCGTCGAGCGACACGGCGTGCACGGCCGGGTCGTAGGAGAGGATGGCGCGCGAGCGCAGGACGGAGCGGGTCTTGAGATTGAGGACCACGAGGAAGAGTCCGTGGCGGTTCTCGGCGGAGAGCACGAACTTGCCCTTGATGGCGCAGATGTCGCGCAGGAGGCGCGGGATGCGGCGCACCGCCTCCTCGACCTCGTAGCCGCACATCTCGAGGGCGAGCTCGGCCTCGCCGCGCTCGCAGCCCGTCTCCTCCATGAGGAGCTTGATCTTGTCCTTCATCGGGCGACGCGCGGATGGGCGGCGCGGTAGTCTTCTTGGAGCTTCTCCAAGGAGACGTGGGTGTAGATCTGGGTGGTCTGCAGGCTGGCGTGGCCCAGCATGTCCTGCACGGCGCGGATGTCGCAGCCGTGGTTGAGCAGGTGGGTGGCGAATGAGTGGCGCAGGACGTGGGGCGAGACCTTCTTGAGCACCGACGTGCGCTTGACCCAGCGGCCGAAGACGAAGGCCACGCCGTCGGCGGAGAGGCGCGCGGCGCTCTTGGCGCTCGTGAACAGCGGCTCGCCGGCCGGCGGCATGCCGCGGCTCCCCAGGTACTCACGCAGGACGCCCAAGGCGGTCTTGCCCACGGGGACCACGCGCTCCTTGGAGCCCTTGCCGAAGACGCGCACCGTGCCTTCCAGGAAGTCGACGTCGCCCACGCTCAAGCCCGCGATCTCGGCGCGGCGCAGGCCGGAGGAGTAGATGAGCTCGATGAGCGCGCGGTCGCGCTTGGTCCAGCCCTCGGTCCCCAGCTCCGGCGACAGGAGCGCGCCCATCTCGGACTCGCTGAGGAACTTGGGCAGGGGGCGCTGGCGCTTGGGCAGGGGCACCCCCAGGAGCGGGTTGCCCTTGAGCGTCCCCCCGGCGCGCAGGAACTTCACGAAGGAGCGCAGCGCCGAGATGCGGCGCAGGACGGTGGCCCGCGAGGCGGTCCCCGCCTTCTGGATGTCGGCGATGAAGGCGCGCACGTGCACGCGCTCGATGCGGGACGGCTCCAGGGACTCGTTCATCGACGCGAACGACTCCAGGTCGGTCCGGTAGGCCCGCAGGGTGTGCTCGGAGGCCCCCCGCGCGCCGCGCAGGTGCGTGAGGAACTTCCCGACCTGCAGGCGCAGGGGGCCGGCGGGAGCGGCGTCGCTCATCGGGCCGTCGTCAGGCCGCCGGAGGGGCCGATTGGGCGGCCTTGCGCGCCTCGATCTGGGCGGCGCGCAGGGCCTCGCCCTCGACCTTCAGCTTCTCGCCCTCTTCCTTGGACACGGGCTTCAAGTTGCGGCACTTGGGGTAGCCCGGGCACGTCAGGAAGAAGCCGCGCTTACCGGTGCGCAGCCACATGTGCTTCTGGCACTTGTTGCAGGGGCGCGTCGTCTGCAGCGGGCGCGAGCCCTCGATCTTCTTGCCGTCGGCGTCGAGCGAGAAGGTGTTCTTGCAGTCCGGGTAGCCGGAGCAGGCCATGAAGCGGCCCTTGCGGCCGGTGCGGATGACCATC
>CAZTZW010000267.1:0-4682 GCA_964618085.1 uncultured Elusimicrobia bacterium | reverse complement strand
TCATGTAGTAGAGGCCGCAGGTCACGGCGCCCTTGTCGCGCACGCCCGGACCGAGCGCGGTGACGCGGCCCTCTTTGTTCACCTCGGCCCAGAGGGGCTTCTCGTCGTCGACGTGAGTGGTCAGGGCGAGGCCTATCTCCCCGTCCTCGTCGCGGCATTGCCTCCAGAAGCGGGCGACCTCGGCGGCGGGGATGAGGGCGTCGGTGGTGCTTATGAGGAAGCGCTCCTCGGTCTCGGCCAGGCGCTGGGCGACGAGGCGGAAGCTCTCGAAGGAGGACGCCGTGTCGGCGGTGACCGCGTCGATGCGCGTGTCGGGGAAGGCGCGGGCGACGCTGGGCGCCACCGCGGTCCCGCGGGAGTTGGTCAGCACGGTGACGGCCTGGGCGCCCGCGGCGAGCAGGCCGTCCATGACCCAGTACGCCAGGGCGCGCCCGCCGACGTGGATGAGCGGCTTGGGCACGCCCGGCTGGGCGGCGGCCAGGCGCGAGCCTTCCCCGGCGGCGATGATGCCGGCTTTCACGGGAGCACGCCCTCCAGGTCGGCGACGGAGCGGATGGTCCAGTCCTGGCCGGCGGCGGGGGCGTCCGGGGCGGCGCAGACCAAGGCCTTCTTCATGCCCAGGCCCTTGGCCCCCGCGATGTCGCGCTTGACCGAGTCGCCGACCATGACGCACTCGGCGGGGGTGGAGCCCAGGCCCTTGAGCGCGTGCAGGAAGATGGCCGGATCGGGCTTGATGACCCCGACGACGCCGGAGTCGGCGACGGCCCCGAAAAGGGACCGCAGCCCCTCGGCTTCGAGGATGCCCTCGAGGTTGCCGTAGAAATTGGAGACGATGCCCAGGCGGTAACGCTTGGAGAGGCGCTCCAGCACGGGCCGCAGCCGGGCGAACTGGCGCCGGCAGTCGGCGGCGAAGCGGCCGGCGATGGCGTCGGCCCGGTCCAGGCGCTCGGGGGCGAGGACCTTGAGCATGTCGCGGACCAGCAGGCGGCACGTCTGCTCCAAGTCCAGGCCGCGGAGTTGATGGCGGGCCGGTAGGGCGTCCTCCGCGTCATAGAACGCCCGGTCGAAGTTTGGGGACTCGATGCCCTCTTCCTTATAAATGGCCCGGAAGCGGTCGAGGAAGGTGATTCCGTCCGAATCGAGGGTCCCGCCGTAGTCGAAAAGCAACGACTGCATATCCCCTGATTATATCAAATCCCCGTCGGAGAACGGCCCTCCCGGGGTGGGGGGACGGATACGGATCGCCACCCCCCGTTGTCCGTGCGTCTCTGTGTCTCCGTGTCTCTGTGGCGGGTCCGTTAAGAAGGGATTTCAAGGGCAGGTCTTGACAGTATTGGGTAAACCTGTTATAAATCCGGCGTCACTTAGTCATGCGCCGAGTCCGACCGCCAGGGAATGCTGGCGGACGTCGGCGCTTTTTTCATGTCTGTCCGCACCTAAAAGAATAGAAATGGCCATAAAAGCCGAAGACGTCAAGGCGAAGCTCAAGGGGCTCAAGGCCCTGGGGGCGATGTTCTTGGGTCCCAAGGACGTCGTCGGGGTCGACGTCGGCTCCTTCGCCGTGAAAGTCGTCCTCTTCCAGGAAGAGGCCGGCGCGCTGCGCCTCAAGGCGTGGGGCTACCTGCCCATGGCCTCGAAGGGCGAGGCGTCTCCCGATGAGCGTAAGATCGCCGTGACCAACGCCCTGCGCGGCTTCCTCATCGAGAAGGGCGTCAAGGTGAAGGAGGCCGCGACCGCGCTTTCGGGCAACTCCGTCATCGTGCGTTACGTGAAGTTCCCCCGGCTCACCCGCTCCGAGCTCTCGTCCACGCTCGCCACCGAGGCCGAGCCCTTCATCCCCTTCGACATCAACGAGGTCCAGCTGGGCTTCCACATCCTCTCCGAGATCGTGGAGGACGGCCAGAAGAAGATGGAGACCGTCCTGGTCGCGGCCAAGAAGGAACTCGTCTCGGCCCGCTTGGACGTACTCCAGGGCGCCGGCCTGGTGCCGACCATCATCGACGTGGACAGCTTCGCCCTGGAGAACGTGCACGAGCGCTCCAAGGAGGCCAAGGAGACCGGCGCGGCCCTCTTCCTGAATATCGGCCACATGGTGACCAACCTCTCCATCATCGAGAACGGCACCACGCGCGTCGTGCGCGACGTGTTCATCTCCGGACAGACCGCGACCAAGGCGGTGGCCAAGGCCTTCCAGTGCGACGCGGCCAAGGCCGAGGAGCTCAAGCGCCAGCACGGCATCATCATCGACCCCGCGGAGAAGGAGAAGGCGCTGGCGGAGGGCAACCGCGACGCCCTCGGCGTCTCCCAGGCCTGCGCGCAGTTCGCGCGCGACCTCGTCAGCGAGGTGCACCGCTCGGTCGACTTCTATCTCTCGCAAGGCCCGGACCGTTCCATCGGGCGCATCGTGCTCTCCGGCGGCTCGGCGGGCCTCAAGAACCTGTCGACGCATCTCGCCGCGGAGCTCAAGGTGCCCGTGACGGTCTCGGACCCGTTCTCGTTCGTCGTCGGCGCCGAGGCGGTCCCCGAGGACCAGCGCCCGGCGTTCGCCGTGGCCGTGGGCCTGGCCCTGCGCCAGAACAAGGATTGGACCTGAGCCCATGATCAAGGTCAACCTCGTCCCGGCGGAGATCCTCGCGAAAGCGGCCCAGCGGCAGCTCCTGCTGCAGGTTTCCGCCGTCGGCGCGGTCCTCCTCGTGGTCATGACCTGCGTCTCGGCCGGGCACATCTACGGCAAGTACCGCCTCGACCAGGACCTCGCCTACAACGAGGCGGAGCTCAAGCGCCTCTCCAAGATCGTCGCCCAGGTCGAGGACCTGGAGCGGGCGGCCGCCGCCGTGCGCTCGCGTCTCAACGTCATCGAGGACCTCCTGCGCGGCCGCGGGTTCTACCCCGTCTTCATGTCCGAGTTCGCCCGCACCGTCCCGTCCGGGGTGCGCGTGACGAGCCTCAGGACGACCAGCCAGCCGGCCAGCGCTCTGCGGCTCGACATCTCCGGAATCGCCAACTCCAACGAGGACATCGCGGCGTGGGTCCGCGGTCTCGAGACGAACGCCCGCTTCGCGAACGTCGAGCTGGGCCCGGTCAACGCCTCGGGGCCGCGCGACTTCACCTTCACCATCGTCACGACGTACACCCAGAGACCCTGATGGCCATCCAGCTCACGAAGCAGCAGCAGCAGTATGTCGGCGCGGGCGCCGTCGCGGCCGTGATGGTCATCGCCGCCTACGTGAAGTTCTTCTGGCTGCCCATCTCCGCGGCCAAGGCCGAGGCGCGCCAGAAGATCGCCGAGAGCGAGGCCAAGATCGACAAGGCCAAGAAGCAGGCCGCGCGTCTGGAGCGCCTGCAGCAGGAGCTCAACGTCCTCAACGAGCAGGCCGTGCAGGCGGAGCTGCGCCTGCCGCGCTCCAAGTCCGTGCCCGACATGCTCGTGACGCTGTCCGCGCTGGCGCAGAAGCAGCGCGTCGCCATCCTCTCGTTCGCCCCCGGGCCGGTGAAGGCCCAGCAGTTCTTCACGGAGTTGAACTACCCCGTCACCATCCGGGGCACGTACCACAACATCGGCCGGTTCATGGCGGCGCTGGCCCTGGAGCAGCGCATCTTCAACGTGCAGAACGTCAACTATCCCGCCGCCGACGGCACGGGAGAGATCACGGTGACCTTCGTCCTCCTCTCCTACCAATACAAAGGATGATCCTCGCTCTCCTCGCCGTCCTGCTCGCGCCCCCGGCTCACGCCGCGGCCCCGGCCGTCTCGACGGCCGCGGCGGCGGTCCCCGTGCAGAGCACCATGACCGTCGCCTCGCTCTACACCGGCGACCGCATGCGCGACCCCTTCACGCCGGCCACTTCCGGCGGCCGCGGCCCCATACGCGCCGAGAAAGAGGAGGACGCCGGGCCCCCGACGGCCGACATCCACGCGCTGGCCCTGCGCGGCATGCTCAAGGACGCGTCGACCGATTACGCCCTGTTCGCGGCCGAGACGGGCGAGGTGTTCATGCTCAAGGCCGGCCGTCTCTACAACGAGCGCAATAAACCGGTCCCCGGCATCACGGGGCGCATCAATCTCAGGCAGAAGCGCGTCGAGCTCATGACGGCGGACAAGGACGTGCAGACCTTCGTGATAGGCGAATCCAAGGATAAGGAAGAGGATAAGCGTCCCTGACGCGGAGAAAAACATGACCACTCACTATCTGCGGAAAGCGACGGCGGCGTTGCTGGCCCTCGCGCTCGTCTCTCCTTCCCCCGTCTTCGCGGCGGACGCCGCCACCGCGGCCGCTCCCGCGAACTACCTGGGCGCCGAGGTCGGCGAGGACGTCGTCACCCTCAAGCTCAGCTCGCCCGTCCAGTACAACAGCTTCCTCACGCAGACGCCGCCCCGCCTGGTCATGGAACTGCAGGACGCCGCCCATGCCATGCCCAACGAGTCGCAGAAGGGACAGGGCAAGTTCCTCGCGGGCGTGCGCAGCAGCCAGTTCGAGAAGTCTCCGCGCCTGGTCACCCGCGTCGTGATGGACCTGGTGAAGATGGCCGGCTACCGCGTCGAGGCCGTCGCCGAAGGCCTCAAGATCCATCTCGTCGGCTCCGTCGAGAACGAAGCGCCCGCCCCCGCGCCCGCGGAGATGCCGCGCGTCGCCGCCAAGCGCCCCGCGCGCGTGGCCAAGGCCCCGGCCGCCGCCGCCGCCG
>CAZTZW010000266.1:0-4689 GCA_964618085.1 uncultured Elusimicrobia bacterium | reverse complement strand
CGGCCCCCGCGCCCAAGGCGCCCGCCCATAAGCCCGAGCCCAAGGCCGCCCCGAAGGCCGAAGCCAAGCCCGCTCCGGCTCCGGCGCACGCGCCGGCCCACGCGCCCGCGCACCCGACCACGCACCACGCCGACCATCACGGCGCCTCGCACGGCACCGGAGCGGCCGGCGCCATCGCCTTCTCCGTGGTCCTCGCGGGCGGCTTGGCCTGGTGGATGCTCACCCACCGCGCCGCCGACGCTCCCGCGCCGGCCCCCGAGCCGCCCAAGGCCCTCCAGCCCCTGCCTCCCGCCGTCGAGCCGACCGTGGTCCTGAAGCTCAAGGACGACGCCTGGCTCAAGGTCACCATCGACGGCCAGGCCGTCTTCGAGGGCCGCGCCCCGCGCGGCTCCTCGCAGGAGTGGAAGCCCCTCAAGTCCCTCGGCGTGCGCACCACCTCTCCCGAGGCCGTCTCGGTGGAGCTCAACGGCTCCCCGCGCGAGCTCGGCACGCCCGGCCCCGACGGCGAGCACCGCATCGACATACAGTGACCCTCGCCAACCGCCTGACGATGCTGCGCGTCGTCCTGGCGCCCGTCGTCTTCTTCGCGCTCATGGCGGAGGGCGTCCGCTGGCACGCCTTGGCCTTCGTCGTCTTCCTCGCGGCCATCGTCACCGACTGGCTCGACGGCTGGCTGGCGCGCCGCACCGGCACCATCAGCCCCTTCGGAAAGATCGCCGACCCCATCGCCGATAAGATCCTCGTCCTGGGCACCTTCATCGCCCTGCTGCGCACCAAGGACCTCGACGTCCCGCTGTGGGCCGTCTTCCTCATGATCGCGCGCGAGCTCCTCATCGGCGGCGTCCGCGTCCTGGCCGGCGTCCAGGGCAAGGTCCTGGCCGCCGAACAGGGGGGGAAGGTCAAAATGGTCGTCCAGTCGGTGGCCGTCCTCGTCCTGGTGGGCGCGGTGTGCCTCCAGGACCTCGGCCGCGCCCCCCTGTGGCTGCTCAAGGCCTCCGGCCCCTTGACCATCCTCTGCGCCCTCCTCTCCCTGTCCAGCCTCTGGAGCTACCTGCGCCAGTCCCGGGCGATGCTGGAGAAGTCTTGGAGCTGAACGCGGCCTGCGCGTTCGTTGCCACGGGAGCCAGAATCAGCTATATTGCCCTGCCGTCGGCGGGCGGACGCAAGTGGACGGGCGCGGGCTTCATGGGAACGCTGGAGGGTCTGGCCCTCTGGTGGCTGCTCCCGAGGGGGCCCATGGCCTATGCCGCGACCGTGCTGGCGCTCACCGTGGCGGCATGCTGGGTCTGCGGGCGGGCCGAGACGCATATGGGCCGCCACGACGATCCCCGCATCGTGTTGGACGAGGTGGTCGGCTTCTGGTGGGCCGCGGCGTTCCTGCCGCGAACCTGGCCGTTCGCCGCGGCAGCTTTCGTGCTGTTCCGTATCTGCGACACCCTCAAACCGTGGCCGGCGCGACGGCTGGAGCGCCTGCCCGGAGGCTGGGGGATCGTGGCCGACGACGTCGGCGCCGGGGCCATAGCCGCCCTCGCGCTGCATCTTATGCCCTGGAGGTGGCTCGGGTCGTGACGACGCTCGCACTCGCGGTCCTGCTCGCCGGCTCCGCCTCCGCCCAGATCAACCCGGCGGACGCCTCGCCCAATCCCTGGGCCATCCCCGCGACCACGGTCACCGCGCCCGCCCCGCCCGCCGCCTCTCTCGGCAACCCGCTCTCCGTCTCCGGCGGCCCCTGGGTGCCCGCCGAGTTCCTGTTCTTCTCCAGCGGCCGCGTCGTCAGCGACTACGCCTGGCGCGACAAGCTGCGCGGCCGCCGCAACGTCCTCTACACCACGGCCGACCTCGCCGGCGACGTCGAAGCCCTGCTCGCCCTCAAGGTCTTCGACAAGGTCACGCCCGCCGTCTACGGCATCCAGGGCACCGAGGTGCCCTCGGACCTGGCGCCCATCTCGGTGTCCTCGCAGCAGGTGCGCGTGGTCTTCGAGGTGCTCGAGAAGCCGAAGGTCGAAGCCGCCAAGCCCGTCTTCGTCACGCCTCCCACCGCCGTCGGCGGCGTGTTCCTCACGCCCACCGCCTACCGCGGCGCCGGCCGCCACACGAGCCCGGGACTGGCGCTCGACCTCAACGCCGCGTACTTCATCGGCCGCCTCTACGGTAAGAACTCCTTCCCCAACTCCCCGCGCAAGAGCAACTACATCGACCGCATCGGCCTCTGGACCCTCACCGCCGACGGTAAGATGCAGGTCCAGTCCGAGGGGACCATCCGCCCCGCCGTGGCGGTCGGCGGCCAGGCCATGCTGGTGTTCCGCGACTCGCCGCAGCCCACCGTCCAGACGCCCGCCGTCTCGGTCAAGATCGACGCCAAGACCACCCGCATCCTCACCGACGGCTACTTCGTGGCCTCCAAGAAGTTCGGCCCCATCCGCACCAGCGCCGGCATCATGCAGGGCACCATGGGCAAGCTCGCCGCCGAGCTCACCGAGTTCCTGCGTCCCGAGGCCCTGCGCTTCTACGCCAACAAGCCCGGCGCCGAGGTCCACTCCCGCACCGTGCCCTTCGCCTCCGCGTTCTACCTGATGAAGCCCGACTTCCCCATCGGCGTCGAGTTCATGAAGTTCAACGGCGCGCCGCTGAACCCCTACCTCATCAACTTCAAGCTCGGCCGCTTCCTGAAGCTGAACTTCGACCTCGCCCTCATCAAGTTCCAGGGCGGCTACGACCTCCTCGGCGTCTTCCAGTTCCGGTACAACCATTTCCCCAAGAACTAGAAGTGTTAACAAAGGGGTCAGACCCCTTGTTAACTTTTCCGGGCTGAAAGCCTCCCTCGAAGCCCGCACGCCCGCGCGCATCGAAGAACCCGGCACCGTGAAGACCTCGGTCTCCGTCATCCTCTCGCCCGGCAAGCACGGCGCCGAGATACTGCTCATCCGCCGCGCCGAGAGGGAGGGGGACCCGTGGTCCGGCCACATCGGCCTTCCCGGCGGCCGCTGCGAGCCCGGCGACAAGACCCGCCTCGCCACCGCCATCCGCGAGACCTTGGAGGAGGTCCACGTGAAGCTCCCGCGCACCGCCCTGCTCGGCGAGCTCGACGACCTCCACCCGCGCGCGCCCACCTTGCCGCCCGTCTGCATCCGCCCCTTCGTCTTCGGCCTCCCGTCTCGCCCCGCCGCCAAGCCCAGCGCCGAGGTCGCCGGCTGCCATTGGCTGCCCCTGGAGCCCCTGCTGGCCGCCGAGACCACCGCCGAGGTCGTCATCCGCGGCGAGGCCGTCCCCGTGCCCTGCCTGCGCCCCGCCGACGACCTCATCGTCTGGGGCCTGACCTACCGCATCCTGCGCGGCCTCGACGAACTCCTGTAGCGGCGCTCAGCGATGCATCCTGATATCCTGAGATATAACGTGCGGCAAGGAGCGGGTCAAAAGGACGTGTGCGCCCGCTTGGCCCGGGAGATCGGCAAGGGCCTGCCTGGAGCCGAGGACAAGATATGGCACGCCCATCCGGTCTGGTTCTTGGACGGCAATCCCATCGTCGGCTACAGCAAGCAGAAGCCGGGCATCCGGCTGATGTTCTGGAGCGGCGCCGATTTCAAAGAAGACGGACTGCCCGTCGTGGGGAAGAAGTTCAAGGATGCGTCCGTCTTCTATAACGACGTCTCAGAGATAGACACGGCGGCTTTACGGCGATGGCTCAAGAAAGCGCGCGCCATCCAGTGGGACTATAAGAACATCGTCCGGCGCAAAGGACGGCTGGAACGGCTGAAGTAGCCGTGCATACATAGTGTGGCCGGCCACACTATGTATACGCCGACGAATGGAAGCGCCGACTAGCGCTTCCGGGCTCGGAGCGCGCTCAGGTAGTTGCGGGCCTCGGCGTGGTCGGGGTCCAGGCGCAGCGCCTCGGCCAGGTTCTGCTCGGTCGCGGCCCAGTCCTTGCCCCAGGTGAGCACGGCCATGTTGTAGCGGGTCTGAGCGAGGGGGAACAGAGCGAGCGCCCGCGCGTAGGCGATGGAGGCCGCGTCCTTGTCGCCGCGCTTCTCGGCGGCCACGCCGCGGTGGGTGACCGCGTCGGCGGCCTGGCGGCGGAGCGCCTCGATGAGGTCGGGGAGGGCGCGGAACTCGGCCGCCATCTTCAGCTTCCGGGCGAACAGTTCGTCGGCCAGGGCGTAGCGGCTCTCGGCCTCGGCCCAGCGGCCGCCGCTCGCGCTCATGTATCCGAGGAACACGGGCAGTTCGGGGAAGTCCCACTCCATCCGCCAGGCATCCATGAAGCGCTCCTCGGCCTCGGCGGGGCGGCCGAGAGCGTGGAGGCGTAGCGCGCGGCGGTAGGAGGCGACGGCGTAGGAATCCACCAGGTCGGAGGAGAAGTAATCCTCGGTCGCGCCATAGCGGTACGCGCCCCGCCGGACGATGAGGGGCCAGGACGAGCCGTCGTCCTCGGGCGCGCCCGGCGAGACGGCTTGGAGCAGGCCGCGCGGGCGCGCCCCGGCTCCCGCGGCGCCGTGTACCTCCGCGTCGTGGGTGGCGTATACCGGCGCGCCCGAGGACGTCAGCGCGGCCCAGCCCGCCTCGTCGCGCAGGGAGGACAGACGGGGCCCCGTGCCGCGGCGCTTCCAGTCGGCCTGGTACCACGGCGAGCCCGCCAGGCCCTGGGCGATGACGCTCACGTCGGGGCGCCAGCCGTGGAGGGCCTGGTAA
>CAZTZW010000265.1:0-4703 GCA_964618085.1 uncultured Elusimicrobia bacterium | reverse complement strand
CCCGCGTCCGGCGCGGCCTGGCGCGCCTGGGACGAGGCCGCGGCCGCCGTCCCCGAGGAGCCCAACGCCAGCACCGCCTACGACGCCTACGGCGAGGCGGCGCAGGCCGTGGACCGCTACATGAACTCGGGCGTCGCGGAGCTCACCGTGCTCGACGCGGCCGTGGAGCTGCTGCGCGAGGCCCAGGCCGCGCGCTTCTACCGCCCCGCGCCCTACGCCCGCGGCCTCGACCCCGCCTTCCGCGCCAAGCTCATCGCCGTCTACCGGCGCCTCAAGGTGCCCGCCCCCGACACCCTCTTCGCGGGCGCGCCGCAGCCCGGCAAGGCCGCCGGCGACAAGCCCACCGGCGTGCACGTCGCGGCGGGCGCGTCCTCGCTGAGCTTCGACAACCCCGCCGACAGCATCGCCAAGACCCCGGCGCCCGGCGCCGACGCCGAGCCGTGGCGCGTCCTCGGCCTGAAGGCGTCCTGGACCGAGGAGCAGATGACCTTCTCCGTGCGCGTCGCCCGCGCCGAGACCGGCCTCATCCCCGAGCCCGTCTTCGAGGTCTACGTGGACCTCAACGGCGTCGCGGGCGCGGGCGTCCCGCGGCCGCTGGAGCCGCGCGGCGTCTTCTTCCCCGCGCGCGACGCCTGGGAGTACGCCTTGGTCATGACCGGCGCCCGCGCGCGGCTGTACCGTCATAACCCGCGCGGCGAGCCCGAGGAGGTCGGCGCCTACCCCGTCGCCGTCGATGAGGTCAAGGACGTCTGGACCGCCTCGGTCCCGCGCAAGGTCCTGCGCGGCAGCCCGCGGCGCTGGGGCTACTCCGTCCTGGCCTACGCCGCCGACCCCGCCCGCCCCGGCCAGAACCCGCCCGCCGCCCTCGTCGGCCCCGACGGCGGCATCGTCATGGGCCTGCTCGCCCCCCTCGACCTGCAGCGCTCCGTCCTCGAGAAGCGCGCCCCGAACCTCCGCGTCCCGGCGAGCCGTCTAGAGTAGGACGGCGCGCCTCACTGCCTCGTCACCCTTCTCGATATCCGCACCTCGTTGCCCTTGGTGTCGTCGACGGTGATGAGGATCTCGTTCTTGCCGGCCGACAGCGGGACCTCGACGACGAAGCTGCCGTCGGAGTCCACGCGCGCGACCACGCCGTTGACGGCGACGCGCAGGCGGTCGTCGCGCAGGACGCCCATGACGCGAACCTTGTCGTCGTAGACGACCTCGTCCTCGCGGGGCGCGGCGATGTTGACGGCTTTCTTGAGGTCGGTGGCGACGGCGGCCGGCGCGCGCTTGATTCCGACGCTGTAGTAGCGCGGCTCGGAGAAGCGCCCCTCGGTGCCGAGCAGGTCGACGACGGCCACGCGCCACCAGTACGCGCCGGGAGCGAGCCCTTCTTGGTTCGGGTTGAAGCGGTCCTCCGCCTCGTACTTCTTGTCCAGCGCGAAGACCTTGAACTCCTTGTCCTTCGACGCCTGGACGCGGTAGGCCAGGATGGGCAGACCGACGCGCAGGTTGCTCAGGTCCCCGCGCAGGCTCTCGGCGTCGGCCTCGGCCTCCGGCGGCGCCAGGGCCGGACCGCGCGGCGAGGGCGCCGCGGCGCCGCCGACCTGGACGGAGGAGGCGTACTCCAGGCCGCGCGCCTCCAACTCGGGCCAGTTCTCGATCTGGCGCGGCACCTCGGGGGCCAGGCCGGGACGCACCTGGGTGGCCATGCCCTCGCGCACGTCCACCGTGCGGCCCTGCGCGTCGACGGCGGCGACGCCCTTGTAGACCTCGACCTTGGTCGTGAGATCGGGCGTGACGGTCGCCGCGTAGCGCGTGTCGGCGGTCTTGGGCGTCACCTGCGCCGAGGCGGTCACGACGCGCGCGCGGCCGGCGAACACCGAGCCGAGCCGCAGTTCGACGTCGCCCGCCGACTCGATGGGCTTGATGATGGCCAGCGAGTTCGGCTCCAGGCTCAGCAGCTCCTTGTCGAGCAGCTTGACGCGGGCCTTGGAGTCGTCCAGCGTGCGCAGGGAGTCGCCGCGGAAGAGCTCCATCTGCATCTTCGAGGGCTTCCAATCCGCGGTGTCCTTGCGGCGGAAGAGCACGCGGTTGACGGCGTAGACGAGGTGGGCGGCGCGCAGACTCGTCTTGATGAGGCGTACCGGGACCCGCAGCGTCATCCCGGGCAGCGCGACGGTGGGGTCGCGGGAGGGCAGGCGGTTGTACTGGAGGATCTGGTCCCAGCTCGCCGGGTCCTTCAGGTATTTGTTGGCGATGCTCCACAGCGTGTCGCCGGGCTTCACCACCACGTCCTGGAAGACGGTCTCCTCGGTACGCATCACCGCGCCCGCCTCCGCCGGAGGCGCGAGACCCGCCGAGAGGAAGAGGAGCAGGACGAGCGCCGGGTGCATCACCCGACCGCCTCCCCCAGCCGCACGCCTCCGTCCGCGTCGGCGACCAGGTTCTTGGGGATGGTGAAGATGAAGCGGGAGCCCTTCCCGACCTCCGACTCCACCCAGATGCGGCCGAGGTGGGCCTCCACGAAGAAGCGGGTGATGGTCAGTCCCAGGCCCGTGCCGCCGCGGCGGTTGTTCTGCACCTGCTCGAACTTCTCGAAGATGCGGCCGACGTACTCGGGCGGGATGCCTTCTCCGGTGTCCTCGACGCAGCACTGGATGTTCGCCCCGTCGTCGTTGAGGGCGATGGTGATGGTGCCCTTCTCGGGCGTGAACTTGATGGCGTTGCCGAGCAGGTTGGTGAAGACCCGCTCGAGCATGTCGCCGTCGGCCTCGATGGAGAACTCCTCGATGGCGACGAGGTGGACCGCGACGTCCTTCTGCTTGGCCAACGACTCGAGGATGGCGATGGAGCGGCCCGCGACGCCGGCCAACGAGGTCGTCTTGAGCGACAGACGCAGGCGGCCGGACTCCATCTTGGCGATGTCGAGGATGTTGCTGATGAGGCCCATCAGGCGGCTCGAGGAGCGGCGGATGGAGGACACGATGGCGTGCTGGTCCGGGTTGAGCACGCCGGCGGTGCCCTTGAGGAGAAGGTCGAGGAAGCCGATGGCCGAACCGAGCGGGTTCCGCAGGTCGTGCGTGATGTAGTGGAGGAAGTCCTCCTTCATCTTGTCGAGCTCGCGCTCGAGCGTGACGTCGCGCAGGGCGTAGACCACGCCGAGCTCGGGGCCGCGGCCGGGGCTGACGACCTCGCTGGCGGAGACGCGGATGTAGAGCCGCGTCTGCTCGTCGGACAGGTTGACCTCCTTGAAGGTCTTGCCCGGGTTCTGCCCGGCCGTGATCATGGCGAAGCGCAGGGGGCCGTCGGGCAGGGCCTCGACGACCAGGCGGCCCTCCAGGTCGGACTCGGAGGTCAGCGCGAACATCTCGCGGGCCTTGCGGTTGGCGTGCTGGATGCGCCCCTCGCGGTCGGCCATGATGATGCCCTCGGCGATGGAGAAGAGCAGGGCCTCGGTCTTGCGCTGCTCGGCGATGAGACGGTCCACCTGGAGCAACGAGTAGGAGCGCAATTGGGCGGTCATCTTGTTGAACGTCATGCCCAGGTCCTGCAGCTCGTCGCCGGTGCCGAGGTCGACCTGCTGCTGGAAGTCGCCGCGGGCCACGGCCTCGGCCGCGCGCGTCAGCATGAGCAGCGGCGCGGTCAGCGCGCGCGCGAGCAGGAAGGCCGCGACGACGACCAGCGCCAAGGTCACCGCCACGACCCAGGTCGCCGCGCGCCGGGCCTCGGAGACCGCGAGGTAGGCCTCGTCCTCCGGCTGGACGATGAGGACCGCTCCGCCCAGCGAGCCCACGGGCGCGAAGGCGCCCACGTAGCGGCGGCCGCTGGGCGCGGTGAACTCGCTCGAGCCCACGGCCCCGCCCTTGAGCGCGGCCTGGGTGATGGGCCACTCCGCGACGGCGCCGATGGCCCGTCCCTCGGGCGCGGCCAGAGCGCGGCCCTGCGCGTCGACGAGCACCGCCCAGCCCGTGCCGCCCACGCGCTCGGAGGCGACGCGCTCGGCGAGCTCCTCCAACGACAGCACGACGCGCGCGTAGATGTCCGCGCTGAACGGGTAGTGGATGAGCAGGACGGGCCCCGAGGGGCCCAGCGCGACCTCGGCCGCGCGGCCGCCGCTCTTGAGCGCGCGAGCCAGCGCCGCGCGAGCCGCCTTGGGGTCGACGATGGCGGAGGGCTGGGCGCTCAGCTCGGGGTTGAAGGCCTCGAGGATGGCGCCGCCCTCCTTGCGCAGGAGAGCCACCGACACCATGCTGGAATCGTTCTCGACGAGGCTCTTGAGCAGGGCCTGCTTGTCGGACCACTCCATGCGAGAACGCAGAGCCAAGAGAGCCGTGCGCATGCGCCCGTCCATGGACTCCACCCACGAATCCACCCGCTCGGCGGTCTTCTCGGCGAGCTTGGTGTGCAGCTCGAGCACGGCGTCCTGGACGCCCTTACGGCTGGCCGACGAGATCCTCCACGTGAGGAACACCACGGGGATGAGCGCGAAAGCGCCCAGAACCGCGATGAAACGCCGGACGAGTACCGACCGAAGCCAGCTCATGCCAGCCATGAGGATAGGCCCGGAACGGGGCCGTGTCAATGGCGGGAAGGAGGCTATTTAGAGGAAGCGGCGGGAGGCGGCGTAAGCCGCCAGGGGCAGGACGGACAGCAGGAGCCACGACGTCGATGAGACCGGCGCGCGGCGCGACGGCCGCGCGGGCGTCCCATCCGCGCCC
>CAZTZW010000264.1:0-4704 GCA_964618085.1 uncultured Elusimicrobia bacterium | reverse complement strand
CCTTCGCCCGTCCCGCGCGCCGCCCGGTGACGGACGAGACGGGCCTCGAGGGAGAGTACGAGCTCGACCTGGAGTGGGACCCCAAGGAGGACGGCGCGCGCGAGCGGGCCCTGGAGTCCGCCGGACTGCGGCTCTCGCCGGCGCGCCGCGAGGCGGAGTTCCTGCGGATCGCGCCGGCTAAGAAGCCCTAGTCCGTCTCAGTAGGGGAACAGCGCCCCGAGCTCCTTCTCTTCGAAGTCGCCGAAGGTCTTGAGCTTGTCGATGCCCACGCGCTCCTTGTGGCCGAGCACCCAGATGGTCATGGGCGCGTCCTTCAGGCGCGTCGCGAAGGCCTCCAGCTTCTCCGGCGTGTAGGCCAGCGCGCGCTCGAAGCGCGCGGGCCGGGGGTCGCCGGCGGTCAGGCCCTGGTCTTCCCAGTCCATGACCGTCCCCGGCACGGAGCGGAAGGGCGTGGGATTGGTGCGGTAGCCCTCCTCGATGGCCTTGGCGGTCTCGCGGAAGCGCTTGGGGGCGATGGGGGGACGTCGCAGCAGCTCGAGCATGAGCTCCACGGCCTCGGGCGTCTTGTCCGCCTGGCAGCCGACCGAGCCCCAGAGCTGGGTGTCGTCGCCCTTGTCGGCCGTCACGGTATGGCCGCCGGAGGCGCTGTAGGCCAGCGAGCGCGACTCGCGGACCTCCTGGAAGATGAGCGAGCTCATGCCGCCGCCGAGGTAGGAGGCGTGGAACTGGTAGTCCACGACCTTCTGCGGGTCATAGACCTCGTCGGCGGCGAAGAAGCCGACGTTGGCCTGGACCATGTCGCGGTGGGTGAAGAGAACGCGAGCCTTGGCGGGCTTGAGCAGGCGCAGCGGCGCGCGCGGGGGCGCGGGACGGTGGCGGCGTCCGGTCGCGAGGAGCTTGGCGATCTCCCGCGGCGTGCGGTTGCCGATGTAGCCCACGCGGCGCTCGTGGTTCATGAAGTCGCGGATGAGGGACTTCAACTCCGCTTCCGCCAGCGACGTGAGCTCCTGGTCGCTGAGCCGTGCGAGCACCTCGCTCTCGCGGCCGCGGGAGGCCAGCTCGCCCAGGGCGTGGTGCACGGAGCCAGGATTGCGCTTCTCGTCCTCGCGCGCGCCGCGCGAGACCTCCTTCATCTTCTCGAGGGCGTCGGGCGCGATGGTAGGCCAGTCGAAGCGCTCCTGCATCATCTCCAGCGACGGCCAGAGGTTCCGGTCGATCCCGGAGAGGGAGACCCCGGAGGAATCCTCGCCGCAGTAGTAGCTCAGCGAGGTTCCCAGGGCGTAGAGGCGCTTCTTGAACGCGTCCGCCGAGTAGGGGCCGGCGCCCGCCAGGTCGAGCAGGTCCAGCGCCCAGCACAGCTTGCGCGCGGCGCGCGAGCCGCGGTCGAAGCGGAAGGTCAGGGAGAACAGGTCGTTGTACGGGTTCTTCGCCGAGTACAGCCGCCCGCCCTCGATGGGCGTGATCTCGTAATCGCGGCCCGCGGCGAGCCAGCGGGGCTCCACGGGAGCCGGCGTGCGGGCGAGCAGGGCCTTCAGGCGCTCGGATTCGCGCGACGGGTCGATGGGCAGCTTGGTGAAGGACGGCTTGGTCATCGTCGGAATCTCGGGCTTGCCGTTGCGCCGCAGGACCACGACGCGGTCGGCCCCGAGATACTGCTTGGCGACGCGCACGACGTCGGCCTTGGTCACCTTGCGCAGGCGGTCCAGGCGGCCGATGCTCCGCTCCCAGGACTCGAAGCCGTTGAAGTTGGCCGCCATGAGACCGGCGCGGGCCTGGTTGGACTCCAGGCGCGCCTTGTCGCCGACCTCGAAGTCGGTGATGACGGCGGCCATGTCGTCCTCGGTGAACTCGCCGTTCTTGAGGGCCTCGATGGTCTCCAGGAGCAGCGTCTCGGCTTCCTCCAGGGTCTGGCCCTTCTTGGGCGCGGCCCAGGCGTACCAGGCGCCGGCGTCGTTGCGCAGCGAAGGGTAGGAGCCGGCTCCCTTCACCTTCTGCTCCTGGTTGAGGCGCAGGTTGAAGAGTCCGGTCGCGGAGTTGTCCATGAGCATGTCCATCATGGAGACGGCGTCCGCGTCGGGGTGGGAGGCGGCGACGGCGGGCCAGGCGATGACGACCTTCTCCTCAGCCTCGTACTTGACCTCGTGGCGCTCCGCGCCCTTGGGCTTGGGCAGGGCCCAGTCGGGCAGGGGCTCCAGCTCCCGGGGCTGCCACGAGCCGAAGCGCTTCTTGACCAGCTCGAGCGCCGCCTTGCGGTCGAAGTCGCCCGCCAGGATGACGGCCATGTTGTTGGGCACGTACCACTTGGCGTAGAAGGCGTACATCTTCTCCAGCGAGGGGTTCTTGAGGTGCTCGATGGTGCCGATGGTGGGCTGCTGGCCGTAGGGGTGGACCTTGTAGAGGCGCCTCTCGACCTCCTCGGACAGGATCCATTCCGCGTTGTCCATCGCGCGGTTCTTCTCCTCGTAGACGGCCTCGATCTCGCTCTGGAACGTGCGGAACACGGGCGCGGCGAAGCGCTCGGACTCGACCGTCGTCCAGTCCTCGAGGCGGTTGGCGGGCAGGTCCACGACGTAGGTGGTGCGCTCGTCGGACGTGGAGGCGTTGAGGCCGCGGGCGCCGATGACGCGGTAGAACTTGTCGATCTCATTGGGAACGGAGAAGGCGCCGGCCTTCACGTTCTCCGCGTCGATGGCGGCGTAGACCTTCTTGCGCGCGTCCTCGCCCTTCGCCTTGAAGAGCTTCTCATAGAGCTCGCGGATGGCGTCCAGATGGACCCGCTCCTTCGCGTAGTCCAGCGTCCCGAGGCGGTCGGTCCCCTTGAAGAGCATGTGCTCGAGGTAGTGGGCCATGCCCGTGCTGTCGGCCGGGTCGTGCTTGGAGCCGGCGCGTACCGTGATCCAGGCGGTGACGCGGGGCAGGCCCTTGTTGGGGGAGAGGTACACCGTCAGGCCGTTGGGCAGACGGTGGATGGTGACCCCCAGCGGGTCGTCGACGCGCGGCTGCTCGATGACCGCGGGGACGGTGGGCGCCAGCGGGGTGAGCTTCGGCGGCTTGGCCGAGACGGCGGGCGCGAGGAAGAAGACGGCGGCGAGCAGTAGGCGGGTCATGGGGTCTCCGGGGCGGGCTTGGGCGAGACGGCGGGGTCGGGGGTCTTGAGCTTGCGCGGGCGGCGCGGCTCGACGGGCTTGTTCGTCTGGACGTCGGTGACGTGGATGGGACCGGCCTGGGCGGCTTCCCAGGTGTACTTGTTCTGCGCGTTCCACAGGATCCAGCCCGTGACGCCGAGCTCCTCGGCGGCGCGGATCTGCGCGCGGACCTTGGCGGCGTCGTAGCGCACGCCCAGGGAGAAATCTTGGAGGTAGGGGCGCAGGGCGCCGGAACGGCCGGGCAGGCGGGCGAGGGCGTCCTGGATGCCGCGGCGGATGGTGACGTAGGGGTGGTTGTTGGGGACGGCGAGACCGTACTCGCCGCGCGCGTAGTGGGAGGGATACATCATGGGCGAGACGTAGTCCATCTTCGCGGCCATCTCGCCCATGTTCTGACCGATGCCCAGGCCGGTGTCCACGCTCGTGGTCAGTCCGAAGGTGCAGATGGACACCTTCACGCCCAGCGGCTTGAGGCGCGCCGCCGCGCGGTCGAGGAACGCCGCGAGGGCCGCGGCCGCGGTCGCGGGGGAATGGTCCGCGCGCTTGTAGCGGCACTGCCGGGTCTTGCCGTCAGAGGGGAAGCGGATGAAATCGAACTGGACCTCGTCGAAGCCCGCCGCCGCGGCGCGTGAGCCGATGTCGATGACGTAGTCCCAGATCTCCTCTTGGTAGGGGTCCACCCAGGCAGTGTTCTTGTCGTTGACCCAGATGCTGCCGTCGGGGAAGTGGACGGCCAGGTCGGGGCGCGCGCGGGCGAGATGGTCGTCCTTGAACACGGCGACGCGCGCGATGGCGTAGTGGCCCGCGCCCTTGAAGTCTCGGACCAGGCCGGGCAGGTCGGGGATGGCGTTGACGTAGGCCTTGGTCGACTCGCCGAGCTTGGTGCCGCGGACGAAGACGTGGCCGTCGTAGTCCTTCAGCGCGATGACGGCGGCGTTGAAGCCGTGCGCGCTCATCTGGGCGATGAGCTCGCGGCGCTTGGAGGCGACGCCCGCGCCCCAGCCGGTCAGATGGATGCCGCGCAGGGCCGCCGAGGCGGCCGGAGCGGCCGGCGCCGGCGCGTCGGCCGCGGGCGCCGGCGCGGCGAGCAGGAGAGCGGACAAGAAGAGGGCGGTCATGGACGGAGGGGGACGAGGATGAGGTTCACGACGGCTTCCTCCTGGCGGGACGTGAAGGCGAGGAGCATCTCGCCCGGCCGGCGCGCGGCCGCCGTCCGCCGCGCGGCGGCGGTGCGCGCGGGCACCGGGGGGACGTCCGCCTCGAGGGGCGCCGGGGGGGAGCCCCGGGCGGCGGCGGCGGGCGGCCGGCCCGAGTTGTCGCGCGACGTGATGAGCTCGTAGTAGCCGTGGGCGTCGGCGCTCGTCGCCTGCGAGGCGCCGCTGAGGCGGTCCTTGAAGGACAGGCCGGCTCCGGGGATGGGCCGGGCTGTGACCAGGTCGTAGACCCAGCCGCGGATGAGGATGTCCCGCTCGCCCGGCGCCATCGACGCGGCCGGCAAGGTCCAATCGTGGGGGCGCACGGGCGCCTCGGGCGCGGCTTCAGGCGCGGGGGCCGGCAG
>CAZTZW010000263.1:0-4705 GCA_964618085.1 uncultured Elusimicrobia bacterium | reverse complement strand
CTCTCGGTCGGCGCGGCCGTCCTCAACCTGGGCCCGGGACTGCGCTACATCTCCGAGACGGCCGACCTGCCCATGACCTTCCGCGGCGGCGCGGCCTGGACGCCGCTGAGCCCGAAGGACTTCCAGCACTACCTGACCCTCACGGGCGACGTCGTGAAGGTCCGAGACCAGGCGGTCTCGCTGCGCGGCGGCGTCGAGCTGTGGTACGACCATGTCCTGGCCCTGCGCATCGGCGCCCGCACGGACGCTGACGCGGGCCCCGGGTACTCGCTGGGTCTGGGCGCGCGCATCGTCTCGGGCGAGGCTTTCGATTTCGACTTCGACTACGCGTTCAGCGATTCCGGCCGCTTCGCCGAGACGCATCGCGTCGGCGTGAGCCTGCGCTTCGGCGAGACCATCACGGACAACGCCTGGTCGCGCATCTTCCAGCGCACGCGCCGCTACAAAGAGGACGCGCCGCGGCCCGCCCGCCGCGCGCCCAAGCGCGAGGAGCCCCGTCCGCAGCCGTCCGAGCGTCCGTCCGCCGATTTCGAGAACTGGATCAGACCGTGAGACATCCCCAAGACGAGGTCAAACCCATGAAGCGTGACATCATCGCCGCCATCCTGCTCCTGACGACGAGCCTCCTCGGAGCCGTCCCGGCACGGGCGCAGTTCATGCCCCAGGCCACGGCCATCCCGGGCAGCGCGCCCCAGGGCATCAACTATCAGGGCCGCCTGGAGGACAACGGCTTCCCCGCGACGGGGAGCAAGCAGATGGTCTTCCGCGTCTTCGACGTCCTTGCCGGCGGCTCGGCCCTCTGGACCAGTCCCGCGCAGACGGTGGAAGTGCAGATCGGGCTCTTCAACGCGGTCGTGCCCGTGCCCATCACCTCGCTGGTGGGCGGCGGCTCGCGCTACCTCGAGGTGCAGATCGACGGCACGGTCATGGCCCCGCGCGAGCTGCTCAACTCCGTCCCCTACGCCCTCATCGCCAAATCCGTCGAGGGCACCATCGACGTCTCCACGGCGGGCCTCTCCGTCATGTCGAACTCGGGCGCCTCCACGCCCTCCCTGCACATCTCCTCCCAGACCGGCAACGTCGGCGTCGGCACGTCCAACCCCGGCGCGGCCTTCGACGTGGACGGCGTGACCCAGTTCGGCTCAGGCGCCAACAAGAGCACCTTCACCGCGACCGGCGGCCTGCTCACCGGGGTCGTCGTCTTCTCCAGCGGCATGGCCACGGGCAACTCCTTCACCGTGGGCGGCTCCACCTTGGCGGTGCGCGCCGGTCGCGTGGGCGTGGGGACCTTGACCCCGCAGACCCTCCTCGACGCGGAAGGGGCCGCGCAGTTCGGCTCGTCGGGCAAGAGCACCTTCACCGCGGCCGGCGGCCTGCTCACCGGCACCGTCGTGTTCTCCAGCGGCATGGCCACGGGCAACTCCTTCACCGTGGGCGGCTCCACCTTGGCGGTGCGCGCCGGGCGCGTGGGCGTGGGGACCTTGACCCCGCAGACCTCCCTCGACGTGGAGGGGGCCGCGCAGTTCGGCTCGACGGGCAAGAGCACCGTCACCGCCGCGGGCGGCATCCTCTCTCCCCAGGTCAGCGTCGGCACGGGCACGGCGGGCGCCGTGCCGCTGCACGTCGTCCAGACCGGCGCGGGGGCGGGCCTGGCTCACTTCGAGAACACCGGGTCGGGGCACGTGGTGCGCCTCGGCGCCTCCGGGAGCTTCCAGCACGTCTTCAACGGGATCGACAGCCGCTACGTCCTGGGCCCCAACGCCAACAACGACACGGGCGTGACCGGCCACGACTATGGCGGCCTGTCCATCGGCAGCTCGGGGCTCTACTCCGCCATCACGTCCGGCGGCAGCGCCCTCAACGGCGGCATCCGCGAGCTGTACTTCTTCACCAACAACGACTTCTCGGCGGCGAAGATGAAGATCGCGTCGGGCGGCAACGTCGGCATCGGCACGAGCGGTCCGGCCTCGAAGCTGCACCTGAGCTCCGGGACCATCGTCGTGGACGGCAACGCCGCGACCTCGCTGACGGCGATCGGCAGCGTCGGCGTCGGCACGGACTCGCCCGTGCAGAGGCTGGAGGTCAGGGCGCCGACGGGCAGCCCCGCCACGAGCGGATCCACGCAGAACGGCATATTCAGGATCCAGGGCGCCGCCGGCGGGAACGGCCTGGATTTCGGCGTGTTGACGAGCGCGCCGTTCGGGACGTGGCTGCAGTCCGGGTTTAAAATAAGCGATCTCAGCATCAATTACCCCATATTGCTCAATCCCAACGGCGGCAACATCGGCGTGGGGACCTTGAATCCCGCGTCCAAGCTGCACATGAGCTCGGGTACCGTCGTCGTGGACGGCAACGTCGCGACCTCTCTGACGACGACTGGCAGCGTCGGCGTCGGCACGGCCTCGCCTCAAAGCACGATGCAGGTCGTGGGCAACTACATGCAGATACCCTCGGTCAGCGGCGCCAACCCCGCGGCGGGCGACTGCGACGCGGCCGCCGAGGCGGGCCGCCTCGTGGTCCGCAGCGACGGCGGAGCGGGCCAGCGCCTGTGGGTCTGTCTCGGCGCCGCGGGCTGGCAGAGCTTCTGATGCGTCATCTCCCGCGGCGTCTGCTGCTGGTCCTCGTCTGCCTGGCCCTCGCGGGCGGGGCGGGCGCGGCGCTCGTCTCCGCCATCGCGGGCGGGACGTTCGCCATCACGTCCTCCGCGGTGGTCTCGGGCGGAGGGCGCTCGACGGGCGGTCAATTCACCAACGTCTCCGCCGTCGGCGGCCACGGCACCGTCATGTCCGGCGGGGCCTACACGCTGTATCCCGGCGCGCTCGCCTCCGTGCGCACGGCGAGTCTCAACGCCGACCGGGCCCATGCCTATCCGACCCCGTTCATGCCTTCCAAGGGCCACGACCGCATCACCTTCACGCGCTTGCCCGCCAAGGCGCACATCCAGGTCTACACCGTGGGGGGGCGGCTCGTGAAGTCCCTTTCCAAGGACGACACCACCGATTCGCTCATCTGGAAGCCGGTCGCCAACGAGCAGGGCGCCGCCCTGGCGAGCGGCGTCTATCTTTTCGCGGTCACCCAGCCGGGCATCAAGATCAAGCGCGGCAGGCTGATGATCGTGAAATAGCGGCGTCTTGAAAAAAGCCTTGACGGGAACGCGAGGTCGATGTATAATACTAGCAGTCACGTAATGACTGATAGTCATGACACCGGTCACCGATAGAAAAGAGCGGGAGTTCCTGCGGCGCGAGGAGGACATCCTCGCGGCTGCTTATTCCTTGTTCGACGTGCCCGAGTGGCAGTCCGTCACCATCGACCAGATCGCGGCGAAAACGGAGATTGGCAAGGGCACCATCTACAAGCACTTCGAGAGCAAGGAGCAGATCTACGCCAAGCTCGTGCTCGCCTGGCAGAAGAAAGTGCTCGAGGAGCTGCGCCGTATCGATTTCACTTTGCCGGCGTTGTCGGTGCTCGGGGCCGCGATGGATGTGTTCTGGCGCTCGCATCGCTCTTCGAGGGACCGGCGTCTCATGAGCTTCTGCCGGAGAGAGGATTTCCACGCCCTCATCGGCCCGGCCTTGGCCAAGGAACTCGACGGGCTCGACGCGGCGTTCTCCGAGCTGCTCGACCCGGTCCTGGAGCGCGGCGTCAAGGACGGCACCGTGGTGGACAAGCCGGTCGAGGTGCTCGCGCTCGGCCTGCACGCGGCGCTCGTGGGCGTCATCGAGATGCAGGGGTCGGAGTGCATGCCGACCGGCCTGACGGCCGAGCAGCAATACGAGGTGGTGAAGGAGTTCGCGCTGCGGGGCATCTCGCGGCGCTAGGGGGAGTATGATTTTTTTTGCTGAAAAAATGACCAGTGGTCACGGAATGAACGTCGGTCGATTGGCGGTCGGTCTGGCGCTCTTGGCGGCGCCGGCGGGGGCGGAGACGTTGAGTCTCGACGCCTACCTCGGTCAGGTGGCGGAGAAGCACGACGGTGTGCGCGCGGCGGCCGAGGTCGAGCAGGGGGCGCGTTCGCGCTCCGGAGAGGCGGCGGTGCCCCTGGCCCCGAACCTCTTCTTCGAAGGAGAGCGCTCGCTCGACGCCTCGCCGAAGAACTTCACCGCGGCAGAAGGCGCGCGCGTGGAGCGCAGCCTGGTGCGCGCGGGCGTCAGCCGCAAGACCTCGCTGGGTCTCAGCGGCAAGGTGTTCTACGCCTTCTCGCGCAACGACCTCAACGGCGCCGACCCGAACTTCGTCCGTCCTCCTTCCTATTATTACGCCAGCCCCGGCGCCGAGCTCAGCCTGGACCTGTGGCGCAACCTGTTCGGACGCGAGGTCCGGGCCCGCGTGGCGTCGACGCGCGAGCGCGCGCTCGGGCGCTCCCGCGCATCGCGCCTGGAGCGCCGCCGTCTCCTGGCGGACGCCGAGGCCGCGTACTGGACCCTCTCGGCCGCTCGCCGCAAGGAGGAGATCGCCGCCTCGAGCCTCAAGCGCGCCGAGACCCTGCGGGACTGGGTCGCCGACCGCGTGAAGCGCCAGCTCTCCGACCGTTCCGAGGGCCTGGAGGCCGAGGCCGTGGCGCGCCTGCGCGCGCTGGAGATGCGGGCGGCGGCCGACGAGCGCCGCGCCGCGGAGCGGGCCTTCTCCGACAAGCTCGGCGGCGGCGGAGCCGCCGCCGTCGAGCTCTATCCGCTCGACGACGACGGTACAGTCACGCGCCGCG
>CAZTZW010000262.1:0-4711 GCA_964618085.1 uncultured Elusimicrobia bacterium | reverse complement strand
CGGCGAGACGCACGCGGCCGCGGCGCGGCGCCTGCTGGACGCGCTCGTCTTCGTCTCGACGCACCCGGAACTGCGGGAGCCGGCCGGGCGCCTGCTCGACGCCGCGGTCGCCGACCGCCTCGCCGGCCGCGCGGCGGCCCTGTCTCCCGAGACGCCGGGCACGGAGCTGCTGCCCGTGCTGCTCAACTTCGCCTACTCGCATCTGCCGCCCGAGGCCTCCATCGCGGCCGGGATGGGCTACCACCCGTGAACCTCGAGCCGCTGCTGGCCGCGCGCGCCGGGCCGCCCGCGGGCGCGCCCGAGACGCTCGCGGGAACGACCCTCGAACCCGAGGCCGGAAGGAGCTGGGCGCCCTCGCCCGAGGACTGGCGCGACGAGGTGCTCTACTCCGTCGTGCTCGACCGCTTCGCCCGCAGCGCCTTCGGCCGCGCCGGCGGCGACCCGGCCGACGGCCGCTCCCGCCACGGCGGCGACCTGAGGGGCGCCCTCGAGAAGCTCGACTACGTGGCCGCGACCGGCGCCACCGCCCTGCTGCTGACGCCCGTCACGCGCACCGTACCCGAGGCCTATCACGGCTACGCGCCGGTGCACCTCCTCGGCGTGGATCCGCACCTGGGCACCATGGGCGACTACCGCCGCCTCGTGCGCGGCGCGCACGCCCGCGGCCTGCGCGTGGTGCAGGACCTCGTGCTCGGCCACGCGGGGCCGGTGTTCGAGTACGCGGCGGGCAGCCGCTGGGAGGGGGGCGGGCGCAAGGCGCTGGGCCGCTGGACCCGCGCCCTGCGTCCGCTCGAGCTCAACGCCCCCGAGCACTTCTGCGCGATGGGGGAGATCGAGGACTGGGACGACCCCGTCCAGGCCGTCAACGGCGATTTTCCGCCCAACTACCGCAGCTTCGACACCTCGCGCCCGGAGACGCAGGAGCTGCTCATCCGCTGCGCGTTGTGGTGGATCAAGGAGGGCGACCTCGACGGCCTGCGCCTGGACGCGGTGCGCCACCTCGACCCCGGCTTCCTGGCGCGGCTGTGCGCCGAGGTCCGCGCCTACGCGGCGCGTTTGGGCAAGCGCAACTTCCTCCTGCTGGGGGAGAACTCCACCGGCCGCGACGAGGAGCTCAAGCCCCACCTGGAGCCGCTCGACACCGTCTACCACTATCCCGCCTTCCGCCGCGACGGCCTGGCCCTGCGCGGGCGGGCGCCCACGCGGGAGCTCGAGCTCTCCCAGCTGCGGGCGCGGGAGACCTTGGGCGAGCCGGCCTCGCGCCTGCTGCGCTTCATCGACCTGCACGACACCTACCGCTTCCTGCGTCCCGGCGAGCCCGAGCGCCTGCTGCGCCCGGCTTTCGCGTATCTCCTGCTATCCGAGGGCATGCCCCTGGTCTACTACGGGACGGAGCAGGGGTTCCGCCAGGCGGACGCGCGCCTGGCGCCCGAGGGCCCCGACCTTCCCGCCGACCCGGGCAACCGCGAGGACATGTTCCCCGAGGGCGCGTTCCGCTCTTTCCGGCCGCGCCGCGACCCCTACGACCCGGCCTCGCCGCCCTGCGCCTGGCTCAAGCGGCTCGCGGACCTGCGCCGCGCCGTGCCGGCGCTGCGCCGCGGCCTCGAGTTCCCGCGCTGGTCGGACGCCGCGGGGCCCGGCCTCTACGCCTTCAGCCGCATCCTCGGCGGCGAGGAGGTCCTGGTCGTGCTCAACACCTCGCTGACGACCCGCGCCGCCGAGCCGTGCGTGGACGCCGCGCTCACCCCGCCGGGTACCTTGCTGCGCGACGCGCTCGACCCGGAGTGGTCGGCCCGCGCCTTTCCATCGCTGGGCGCCAGCCGCGTCGCCGTGAGCGTGCCGGGTTTGGGCGCGCGCGTGCTCATGCGGAGGCCGCCGTGAGCGAACGGGCGCGCTGGCTGCTCTACAAGACGTTCGGCGTGAACCTCGCCGCGCGCCTGGCCTTCCTCGTCCCGGCCGCCGCCTCGGGAGCGGTGCCCGCGCCCGCCGCGGCCCTGACCTTGGCGTGGTGGCAGGCGCAGGACGCCGCGTTCACCTGGCACGGGAGCGCCTGGCTGCGCCTGCTCTCGCGGTCCTCCGCCGCCTTCCGGGGCGCGGATCTGCTGCTCTCCTTCGTCGTGCTCTGCGCGGGCGAGTGGCTGACGCGGCTCCTGCTCGGCCCCGCCGCGGGCAATCCCACGGTGCTCGGGCTGGAGGGAACGGGGCTCGTCCTTCTCAACGTGTGGCAGGGCATGGCCGCGGGCGGTCCGCTTGTCCCCGCGCTGGCGCGCCTGCGGGAGCGCGGCCGCCTCTCCGACGCCGCCGCGACGCGGCTCTACCAGCTCTCGGGCCTGGCCATGCACCTGGGCCTGCTCGCCACCTTCGGCTGGCAGCGCCTCCACGCCGCGCTCACCGCCCTCCTGGCCGTCGCGGCCTGGGGCGCCTGGCTCCTTTCAGAAGTGAAAACCCAACGAGAGGTCACGCAGCCATGATGAAGCATCTCCTTCCCGCGGCGCTCTGCGCCGCCCTGTCCGTCCCCGCCTCCGCCCTGGGCCTGTCCGAGGCTCAGAACGCGGTCGGCGGCATGCTCAAGAACGCCGTCTCCATCAAGGGCCGGGCGCCGCTCACGACGCTCAGCGCGTCCTCGTCCTCGCGCGTCTGCTGGACGCGGGCCGCCCAGGAGACGGCCGACGCCCTGGGGATGCCGCGGCGCGTGTGCATCGACCAGGCGTACGCCGACCGCGGCGACATGGTGGTCCTGGGCGAGCCTTTGTCCGGACGCCTGCGGACCCAGCCGGACGGCTCGGCGACGCTGTTCCACAAGTACGAGAGCGAGGGGACCTGCTCGCGCGGAGCCTCCGCGTACGTCCGCATCGACGCCGCCGGCGGGCTCACGGGCGAGGTCGGCACGGTGCACGACGAGTGCCACAGCCACTGGGACTACCAGCCGGTGCCGTTCACCCGCGAGACGAAGTAGTCTAGGCGAGGCGCCGCAGGGCGCGGGGGGGGATGGACCAGAGCAGCACGGCGCGTCCGCGCGCCGGCTTCTTCAGATCCAGCAGGAGGGCCTGAGCCTTCTTGAGGGAGACGACGGAGCGCCCCTCCGCGCCCAGCAGCCAGGAAACGAAGCGGGAGAGATGAGGCTCGTGCCCCACGATCGCCACGCGCTCTTCCTTGAGGCCCTCCAGCCAGACGGCCAGCTCCTCGAAGGGGGCGGAAGGCAGCAGCGCGGGACACTCGGCCACGGGGCAGCCCAGCTCCTCCGCGAGCCGCTCGGCGGTCTGAGCGGCGCGGGTCCAAGGGCTGGTCGCGACCAGGTCGCCCTCGAATAACGAGGCCGCGCCCTCGGCCGCCTCCTCGGTCTTGCGCCGGCCCTCGGCGGTGAGGGGGCGCTCGGAGTCGGGACGGCCGGTCTTGGCCCAGTCCTCTCGCTCGCCGGCGAGACCGTGACGGAAGACGAGCAGTTCCATGGGGTTATGATATCATGCGCCCATGGCCAAGGAGTTCGACGGCTTCGCGAAGCTCCTGTTCCGCAAGCTCGACATCGACGACCTGCGCAACGTCGAGATCGAGTGCAAGATGCGCGTCGACCCCGACGAGGCGCCCGACCTGCGCGAGTGGCTCCTCGACTACAAGGGCATCAAGCACCGCAAGAGCGCCTCCTTCTTCGACCAGTACCTCGACACGCCGGGCTACGACGTGCTCAAGGCCGGCGCCTCCCTGCGGCTGCGCTACAAGAAGAACGGCTCGGCCGTGTATCTCCAGTACAAGGGCCCGGGCTTTCACCGGGACGGCCTTCTTTATCGCTCCGAGTTCGCCTCGGACAAGCTCGACAAGCTGGTACGAGAGGAGAGCCACCACGACATCGTGCGCTTCTCCGACGCCGACCTCACCGACATCCTGCGCCACGCGCCTCCGGAGATGGGCGAGGCCATGCGCCGCCACCTGGGCTCGGGCGTGGTTCGCCGCGTGAACTGCGGTCCCATCCTCGCCCTCTACCAGAAGGAGAAGTTCGAGCTGGACCTGGGCTCGGCGTTCCTGGAGCCGTCGCTGGACCGCATCTCCGCCTTCCACATCTCCAAGAAGGGCCTGCACTCGCTCTCCACCTTCTGCGAGTTCGAGAACGAAATCAAGGCCGGAGACGGCTCGCTCGAGGCCAAGCTCGAGCACATGGACGAGCTTCTCGAGTTCAACGAGGAGATTGCCGACGAGTTCGACCTGCGCCCCGAGCGCCTCGACAAGTACCACCGCTGCGCGTCCTTCTTCGTGAAGGAAGCTCGCGCGCGCCGGCCGCGGAAGCCTAGTCGGCGCGGTCGCCGAGGGCCGAGTCGCGGTAGTCGGAGCGCGCGAGCGACTCGAAGAAGGTCTGCGAGCGCACGAAGGCCGCGCCGGACGCGGCGGTGACCCGGGCGTAGGAGCCGTCGGACTTGAGCTGCCAGGCCTTCTGGTTGTCGGCCAGGCCCTTGCCCAGGATGGTGTCCCGGACGTACTTCTTGAGGGTCGCGTCCTTGATCGGGAAGGCGACCTCATAGCGGGAGTAGAAGTTGCGCGGCATCCAGTCCGCGCTGGCGAGGTACAGCTTCTTCGCCCCGCCGTGACGGAAGTAATAGGCGCGGCTGTGCTCGAGGAAGCGGTCGATGATGGAGACCACGCGGATGTTCTCGGACAGGCCTGCGATGCCGGGACGCAGGCAGCAGATGCCGCGCACCAGGAGGTCCACCTTCACGCCGGC
>CAZTZW010000261.1:0-4720 GCA_964618085.1 uncultured Elusimicrobia bacterium | reverse complement strand
AGGGACGGCCTAAGTGTCAGTAAGCGAGTGTCCAAGATTGGCTGAACCGCTACATCTTCCCGGATTCGCGCGGCTTTGGGGAGTCGCCGCATTATGCGCTGAGAGGACGAATCGCGCAATTACAGACTGTAAGGTGGGTTGGTGCTTTCTAACGAACCATCAACTGGTAGCCGTTTCCCGTCGCTTCAATGCGGACATCCGGGAAGGCCTTCAATCGCCTTCTAAGGCGATGAACCGTTACATCCACGAGGCAGATATTGGAGCTTTCGGAGGATATCAGAGGGAGAAGTTCTTCTCGCCGAACCGGCTGCACACTCCCCATAAGCGCCGACATGAGACGAAAGCAACTATGCGGCAAACCCGGGAGTAGACTTCCATCAAGAGTTACCGACTCGCGCTTCTGATCTATAACGAGCCTGTTTCGTGGGCTGACATTATTCCGATCTAGTTCCGCACGAAGATACGCGATGTCGCCCAAAAAACTCCTTTTGTCATACAGCGCCACGCTCATCCCCACAGCAACAGCATCCATCACATCCCGAGGCAATTTCCCAGTCATCAATATGATCATGATGCTGGCCGTACTCGGCGAAGCACGTAGCGCTTTATATAGCTGAAGCCCACCAATCCCACCAGACAACACAACCTCTATGAAAATGGTGTCCGGCCTTCTTGCTTTGATGCTGCGCACAGCGTCTTCCGCGGAACCCGCAGAGGTCGCTTTATAGCCGCACTTGATCAGCAGTCGACACATGGCTTCGCGAAGCGAAAATTCATCGTCTACCACGAGCACATTCCGATGCAAGACGGCTTGCCTAGATGCACTTGAACAAGATTTTTTCATAACCCTACTGGCCTAGTGTAATGGACAAATCAGAATAATCAATAGGCAGTGCGCCTAGTTGGCCATTTCACCAGATAGTCCCCCGAAGGACGGCCCACAGAGAAAGACATATGCCTTACCGACGACCCATGACACTATGATTACTGAGCTAGGTCCGGCGGGCCTTCCTTGATAGGCCCTCTGCCTATCCATTAAGGGGACCTTCGTCTCTCGGGGATTCGGCCGCATAGTCGTAGCATCTGCGGACCATGAACCGCCCCCTCCGCTCGGCTCTCGCGACCATCCTCTCCGCCGCCGTCCTGGCGACCTCGCCCGGCCTTCCCGCCGCGCGCGCCGTCGCCGCGGGCTTCACCGTGCCGCGCGGGGGCGCGGCGGTGCCCCAGCTGCGGACCGTGGTGGGCGGGCTGAACCTGGGGACGTACGAAGGCAAGACGTCGTCGGGCGTGGACCTCCACGGGCTGTTCACGGCGCTGCGCGCCGCCGACCTCTCCACGCCGGCCGGCCTGCGCCTGGCCGCGCCTTTGCTCTCGCGCCTGCCCGACGGCCGCGCCGACTCCGAGGCCGCCGTCGTCTTCGCCGCGCTCTCGGCCGCCACCGAGATCGAGAAGCGGGCCGCCGCCTTGTCCGACGAGGCCAAGAAGGCCGTCGGCAGCGGCGCGGGCCTGCCCGGCCTGGAGTCGCGCATGACCGAGCTCGAGGGCTTGTACGCCTACATGAGCCTGGGCGCGCGCGTCCGCTTCGTCGGCGCGCGCGAGTCCGTCGCCGACGCCCTCCTCGCCCTGCGCCAGGACTCGGCGCGCGGCATCGTGCGCGACGGCACGCAGGACTGGGAGCAGCGTGAGCCCGAGACCGTGGCCGCGCCCGCGTCCGCCGCCAGGCCTTTCTCGTCGGGGCTGACCCGCCGCGGCATGGTCGCGGTCCTCGAGGCGCGCCGCGCGGCCGTCGCCGCGCCCGCTCCCGCGCCGGCGAAGAAGACGACCTTCCTCGGCCGCGCCGCCTGGCCCGTCGCCCTCGCGCTGACCGCCGGCGTGGGCGCCGGGCTGGCCGCCACGTCCTTGGGCGCGGCGCCCGTGCTACTCATCGCCGGCTTCCTCGGCGCCTCCATCCTCGCGCATGAGTGGGCGCACCTCCTGGTCCTCAACCGCCTCGGCGACGACACCGCGCGCCTCCACGGCGCGAGCCTGAACCCGTTCAAGCAGATGGACCCGTGGGGGACCGTGCTCGTGCCCGTGCTCTCGCTCGCGGCGTCCTTGCCCTTCTTCGGCCTGCCCGTCGCCGCCGGCTGGGCGAAGGCCGTGCCCGTGGACTTCAACAAGCTCCCGAACCCCAAGGTGGACGCCGCCAAGGTCGCGCTCGCAGGCCCCGCCGCCAACCTCTTGCTCGCGGGTCTCGCCTTCGCCGCGCTGCCCTTCGCGCCCGCCGGCGGCGCGCTGGCCGTCGCCCTCGCGGTCGCCTGGAAGGCGAACCTCGCCCTCGCGGCGTTCAACCTGCTCCCGCTGCCCCAGCTCGACGGCGGCAAGCTGGTCGTCGCCCTGATGCCGCAGGCTCTCTACGACAAGTGGACGGCCTCGCCGAACCTGCCGGCCGGCTATCAGAAGTCCTACACGCGCCTCTTCGAGGGCCCCGCGGCCCTGTTGTCCTGGTTCGGCCTGAGCGAGCAGGGGCGCACCAACCGCGTCACGCGCCTCGTCACCATCGGCGTGATGGCCGCCTTCTTCGTCGGCGCCACCGTGTTCTTCAAGCTCCCGCTGCTCCTGCTCCTGCTGGTCTGCTCCTACGACTACTACTGCGTGCGCGAGAAGATCCAGAACGAGGCGGCCGTGCAGGACCTCATCGTCATCCTCCAGGGCTTCGCCGGGGAGCTGGCCCAGCTCGCCGCCGACGACCCTCTCGTGAAGTCCGAGGTCGACGTCGAGGAGGCCGAGCACGCCCTCAAGAACGCGCTCGAGGACACCATCGACAAGGTCGTGGACTCCGAGGGCTTCGAGAGCTTGAGCGCCGACGCGAAGTGGGACCGCCTCAAGGACGCCTACATGGGCGCGGCGGTCGACTCGCTCAAGGCCAAGACCATGGCCGCCGACGACGCGGCGACCATCCGCCGCCTGCTCGAGAGCCCCGCCGGCCAGGCCTACCTCGACAAGATCAAGGGCTGGGTCGAGCGCTGGGAGGTCTTCGCCAAGTGGCACAGTCCCAAGCGCAAGGCCAAGAGCACGGACTCGCTGAGAGACGCCGTGAAGGACACGCCCAAGGCCTTCGGCGCGGGCAAGGCGCCTCTGGCGCTCCTCGCCGTCGGCGCGCTCGGCGCCTCGATGGCCGGCGACCTCGGCACCGGCGTCGCGCTCGGCATGGCCGCCTTCGGCATGGGCGTGCTGGCGCCGGAGAACAAGCCCAAGACCTTCTTCGAGACGCTGGACGAGCCCGACTACAAGGTCGCGCCGAAGGAGAAGCAGTTCCTCTCGCTCATGCTCGCCGAGATGAAGCTCCAGGACAAGCCCCCCGTCGCCGGCCGCCTCAAGGAGATGCACGAGGTGGTCAAGACCGTGACCGCGCCGCGCGGCGTCATCAACAGCGTCGTGCTCGTCGGCAAGTCCGGCACGGGCAAGACCGCCGTGGTCGAGAAGCTCGCCCAGTCCATCGCGCTCGCCGAGCGCCCCGGCAGCCCCGAGACCTTCGGCCTCTCCAGCATGAAGGGCAAGTTCCTCGTCAAACTCAACCTCCCGCGCCTGCTCCAGCAGGAGCAGCCCGCCGCCGCGCTCGACGCCCTCCTCACGACGCTCGCGCGCCTCAACGACGCCGATAAGCGCAAGGGCTCCCGCGTCGTGCTCTTCGTCGACGAGATCGCCCAGCTCTTCCAGCACCCGCAGGGCGCCCTCATGGCCAACGCCTTGAAGGAGCCCCTGCGCGACGGCGAGCTGACCATCATCGCCGCCACCACCGAGGCCGAGTACAAGGAGTACATGGAGAAGGACGCGGCCTTCCGCCGCCGCCTCATCAAGGTGGACGTCGCCGAGTCCTCCGTCGACGAGACCTTGCGCGCGCTGCGCGGCGCCAAGTCCTGGCACGAGCACCTGTACGGGGCGACCATCCCCGACGAGACCCTCCAGGCGGCCGCCGAGCTGTCGAAGTACGACCAGGAGGAGTTCCTCCCCGGCCGCGCGTTCCTGTACGCGCGTCTCGCCGCCAACAACGCGTCCTACGACGCCCAGCGCGACCGCCTGGGCTCCGCCATCGCCGACCGCATCGGCGAGCTCGAGTACGAGGCGGGCCGCCTGTCGAAGTCGCTGGCGGGCACCCCGCTGGTCACCCAGAAGCTGAAGGAGGACGAGCCCGACGCCATCGACCTGTACAACCGCGTCGTCGCCCTCACGCGCGAGCTCGTGGAGCTCTACGCGCAGCGCGCCGCCGTGCCCGCGGAGGGCGTGCCCGTGGTGACGCCCGACATGGTCAAGGCCGAGATCGCCGGGCGCACCGGCGTGGCCTCGGGCCAGCTGTCCTTGGGCCGAGAGCCCATGGAGAAGTACCTGGAGATGGAGGAGCGCATGGGCAAGCGCGTGGTCGGCCAGAACGAGGCCGTCGAGCTCATCGCCAACGCCGTCCGCCAGAACAAGGCCGGCCTCTCCGATCCCAACAAGCCTCTCGGCACGTTCTACCTCACCGGCCCCACGGGCGTGGGCAAGACCCACCTCGCCAAGGAGCTGGCGCGCTTCATGTTCGACGACCCTAACGCGGTCACGCGCCTGGACATGTCGGAGTACATGGAGAGCCACTCGGTCGCCCGCCTCGTCGGCGCGCCTCCGGGCTACGTCGGCTACGGCCAGGGCGGCCAGCTCACCGAGGCGGTGCGAAAGCGCCCCTACGGCGTGCTCCTCCTCGACG
>CAZTZW010000260.1:0-4727 GCA_964618085.1 uncultured Elusimicrobia bacterium | reverse complement strand
GCCCGTGGGCAACGCGGGCAACATCACCGCCTACTGGCGCGGCTACAAGGAGCTCGGCGCGCGCCCGCGCATGATGGGCTGGCAGGCCGCGGGCGCGGCGCCCCTGGTCCTGGGCAAGCCCGTCCTCAAGCCCCAGACCGTGGCCACCGCCATCCGCATCGGCCGCCCCGTCTCCTGGGACGGGGCCGTCGCCGCGCGCGACGAGTCCGGCGGCGCCATCGGCTCCGTCACCGACGCCCAGATCCTCGCCGCCTACCGGCTCCTCGCCGCCGAGGAGGGCGTGTTCTGCGAGCCCGCCTCCGCCGCGGGCGTCGCCGGCCTGCTCAAGCTCGCGAAAGCCGGGAAGGCCCCCGCGGGCAGCATCGTGTGCGTGCTGACCGGCCATGGACTCAAGGACCCGGACACGGCGACGCTCAAGATGCCCAAGCTCCGCAGGATGAAGGCCGGCGGGAAGGTCGTTCTGTGAAGACGCTGGCTCGCGTGACCGTCTCCGTCCCGGCGTCGACGAGCAACCTCGGCCCCGGCTTCGACTGCCTGGGCCTGGCCCTCGACCTGCGCAACGAGGTCGAGCTGTCGCTGCTCGACGAGAGCGGGCCCACTCTCGTCGAGGTCTCCGGCGAGGGAGCCAAGACGCTTCCCCTGGGCGAGAAGAACCTGCTCGTCCAGGCCGCCCGCCGCGTCCTGCCCAAGAAGCTCCCCGGCCGGCTGGTCCTGCGCGCGGTCAATCGCATCCCGCTGGCGCGCGGCCTGGGCTCCTCGGCCGCGGCCGCGGTCGCGGGCCTGTGGGCCGGCGCGCACCTCCTCGGCCTGCGCCGCTCCGAGGACGAGCTGGAGCGCCTGGCCGTGGAGCTCGAGGGGCATCCCGACAACGTGGCTCCCTGCGTGCACGGCGGCTTCACGTCCTGCTTGGTCGAGGACGGCCGCCCGCGCGTCTCGGCCCTCGACCTGCATCCCTCTCTCTCGGCCGTCGTCTGCATCCCCGCCTTCGAGCTCGCGACCAAGAAGGCCCGGGCCGTGCTCCCCAAGAAGATCGACCGCGCCGACGCCGTCTTCAACGTCTCGCGCGCTCTGCTCCTGCCGCGCGCGCTGGCCGCCGGGCGGCTCACCCACCTGCCGGCGCTGATGCAGGACCGCCTCCACCAGCCGTTCCGCGCCCCGCTCATCCCGGGCCTGCAGGACGCGCTGTCCGCGGCCTACCGCGCCGGCGCGGCGGGCGCGGCCTTGTCGGGCTCGGGACCGACGGTGTTCGCCTTCGTCTCGGGCGACGACGGGCCGAAGGTGGGCGCGGCCATGAAGCGCGCTTTCGCCAAGAAGCGGGTCGCGTCCCGCTGGCTGGCACTGGAAGTCGACCACCGGGGCGTGCGCGTCTCATGAAGCTCACCGTCATGAAGTTCGGCGGGACCTCGGTCGCCGACCCCGAGAAGATCGCGCGCGCCGCCGAGCGGGCCATCGCCGAGCGCCGCAAGGGCCGCGGCGTCGTGGTCGTGGTCTCCGCGCCCGGCGACATGACCGACGACCTCATCGCGCTGGCCGAACGCGTCACCCCCGACCCCGACGACCGCGAGCTCGACCAGCTCGTCACGACCGGCGAGCAGGTCGCCATCTCGCTGTTCGCCATGGCGTGCAAGGCGAAGGGCGCGCCCGCCGTCTCCCTCACCGGCCCGCAGGCCGGCTTCATCGCCGTGGGCGCCCACGGCCGCGCGCAGGTGAAGACCATCCGCACCGCCGCCATCCGCCGCCACCTCAAGGCGGGCCGCATCGTGGCCGTCGCCGGCTTCCAGGCCGCGGGCCCCGACGGCGACGTGGTGACCCTGGGCCGGGGAGGCTCGGACCTCTCCGCGGTGGCGCTGGCCTCCGCGCTGGGCACGGGACGCTGCGAGATCTTCTCGGACGTGAAGGGCGTCTACACCGCCGACCCGCGCATCGTGCACGAGGCCCGCAAGCTCTCCCGCATCTCCTTCGAGGAGATGCTCGAGCTGGCCGGCGCGGGCGCGCAGGTCATGCAGGCCCGCTCCATGGAGGTCGCCGAGCGCTTCGGCGTGGAGCTGCACGTGCGCTCCGCCTTCCACAATCTTCCCGGTACCTGGGTCGTCGCCAAGGAGAAGCTCATGCTGGAAAAAACCTTCGTCTCGTCACTCGCCCTCGACAAGAGCGAGGTCCGGCTCACCATCGTCGGCGTCCCCGACAAGCCCGGCATCGCCGCCGCGGTGCTCGGCGCCTTGGCCGAGGCCGGCGCCGCCGTCGACATGATCACCCAGTCCGCGGCCAGCCGCCCCGGCGTGACCGACATGTCCCTGATGACGCCCAAGTCCTCCGCCGTGAAGGCCAAGGCCGCGCTGGAGAAAGCCGCCCGCAAGCTCGGCGCCGAGCGCGTGGACCTCAACGAACAGGTCGCCAAGGTCTCCGCTGTGGGCACCGGCTTCCGCCACTCCGCGCGCATCGTCGCGACGATGTTCAAGGCGTTGGCCGACGCCAAGATCAACATCCACATGATCTCGTCCTCCGACCTGCGCGTCTCCTGCATCGTGGACCTGGGCGACGGAGAGACCGCCCTGCGCGCGCTGCACAAGGCCTACGGCCTCTCCCGGGGGAAGCGATGAAGTTCGCCGCCATCGACTTCGAGACCGCCGACAAGGGCCGCGACTCCGCCTGCTCCGTCGGCCTGGTGCGCGTGGAGAACGGCGAGGTGGTCAAGACCGCCGTGCAGCTCCTGCGCCCCTTCCGCTTCGAGGGCGGCGACCTGTTCAACCCCGTGCCCGAGTCCTTCGAGTTCACCTACATCCACAAGATCACGCCCGCCATGGTGGCCGACATGCCCACCTTCAAGGAGGCCTGGCCGAAGCTCGCCCACATGGTCGAGGGCGTGGATTTCCTGGCGGCCCACAACGCGCCCTTCGACGCCGGCGTGCTGGAGGCCTGCTGCGCCGCCGCGGGCCTGCCCATGCCCAAGGCCCGCTTCATCTGCACGGTCAAACTCGCCCGCTCGACGTGGAACATCTACCCGACCAAGCTCTCCGACGTGTGCGGCAAGCTCGGCATCCCGCTGAACCATCACGAGGCGCTCTCCGACGCCTCGGCCTGCGCGCGCATCGTCGTCGAAGCCCGCAAGAAGGGAGTCCTCGTATGAAGAGGCGCGGGCTCGGCCGCACCGGCCTGACGTTCTTCCCCGTCGGCCTGGGCGGCATGCCCATGTCCGTCGCGGGGCGCCCCGACGAGGCCCGCTCGCTCGAGACCCTGAAGGCCGCCCTCGACGCCGGCGTGGACTTCATCGACACCGCCAACGTCTACTGCCTCGACGACTCCGACATCGGCCACAACGAGCGCCTCATCGCCAAGGCCGTGAAGGGCCGCAAGGACGTGCTCGTCGCCACCAAGGGCGGCCTCGCGCGCCCCGGCGGCGCCTGGACCAACGACGCGCGCCCGAAGTTCCTGCGCGAGTCCGTGGAGAAGAGCCTCAAGGCCCTCGGCGTCGAGGCCATCGGCCTCTACCAGCTGCACGCGCCGGACTCGAAGGTCCCGCTCGAGGACTCGATGGGCGAGCTCAAGCGCCTGAAGGACGAGGGCAAGCTGCGCCACGTCGGCGTCTCCAACTTCGACGCGGACGAGTTGAAGCGCGCGCTGAAGGTCGTGCGCGTGGAGTCGGTCCAGAACCGCTGCAACCCCTTCGACTCCGGCGACTACACGGACGGCCTGCTCGCCCTGTGCGAGAAAGAGGGCCTCACCTACCTGCCCTACAGCGTGGTCGGCGGGCACCGCGGCCAGCTCAAGGTGGGCGACCACCCGCTGCTCAGGGAGCTCGGCGGGAAGTACGGCGCGTCGCCCTACGCCCTGACCGTGGCCTGGCACCTCGCCAAGTCCCCGGCCGTGCTGCCCATCCCCGGCGCGAGCAAGCCCGCGTCCATCCGCGACAGCGCCTCGGCCGCCGGCTTGGCGCTCGACCCCGCGGACGTCAAACGCATTGACGCGCTGGGCCGCTAGAGCTAGGATTCCCGAAACGGCCCCGGAACGGGGCCCGCTAGGAGAGTGCAACGATTATGGCTAAGAAGCAGGAACCCCTCGTGATCGCCAGCAAGGCGAAGGCCGTCCTCAAGAAGGCGGGCTGCAACACCGCCGGCGACGCCCTCGACGGCCTCAACGGCGTCATCTACTGGTACCTCGAGCAGGCCGGCAAGCGCGCCAAGGCCAACGGCCGCAAGACCGTCCGCGCCCACGACTTCTGCATCTAGTCGACCGCTGAAAAGAAGGCGCCCGGGAGCTTTGCTCGCCCCCGGGCGCCTTTTCATTTACGGCAAGTCTAGTGCGGCTTGCGGGTCGGCCGGCGGCCCCCTTCGCGGACCTTGCGGACCGAGGTCAGCAGCGCGTGAGCCGTGTCGTGGACCCAGCGGTCCTCGAGGAGCCGCTTCGGATCGACCGTCAGCTTCGCCGTGTACGCGAGCCTCATATCCCGAGAATAGCAGGATATGACGAAATCCCTATTACGGGAATGTGCCGGCTTCTTCGCAAATAAATGTATGTATAAAAAGCATTATTCGCTAGAGTCTTGACGGGAAAGGGCCGGCCTGCCATCCTTCCGGACGCTCACAGGAGAACCCCCTCTATGCTCAAAGGCAACACCATCGCGGTCATCGGCGCCGGACACATGGCGGGAGCCATGATCGGCGGGATGGTCCGCTCCAAGCTCGTCCGCGCCAAGGACATCGTCGCCGCGCGCCGGACCGCGGAGGCCC
>CAZTZW010000259.1:0-4744 GCA_964618085.1 uncultured Elusimicrobia bacterium | reverse complement strand
GCGCGGCTTCGGCAAGGACGTGGACGTCGTGGGGCTCTCCATCGCGCCCGAGGACAACCCGTCGGGCATGGGGTTCGAGCGCTCCTTCGAGACCGCGGCCGAGGCCCTGCCCCGCCAGCGTCTCATGCTCTCGAGCCTCGGCTACGTCGAGGACAAGGACGTGGCCGGCTACTGGTGGCTCGACCCCAAGGACGTGGACGGCGGCCGCAAGGACCTGCTCATCCTTTATACGACGGCGTCATGCGCGTTCCGCACCTCGCTGTGCGGCGGCTTCTGGTGGCAGACGCTCGACCAGATGCTGCCCCCGGGGCGCCAGAAAGCCACCGATCTCTACAAGGTCTACCGGCGAACTCTCGAGCAGCTCGGTCGTAAAGACTGAGAGTTTCGTATAATCAACCCCGTCGGGTCGGTAGCTCAGTGGTAGAGCACGCGCCTTTTAAGCGTGTGGTCGTGGGTTCGATCCCCACCCGACCCACAGTTCTCGTTTTCGCCTCCATCGTCTAACGGCTAGGACGTGGCCCTTTCAAGGCTAAAATAGGGGTTCGATTCCCCTTGGAGGCAATCTTTTTCCGGCCGACATCGTGGACGATTGCCTCCAAGGGGAATCGAACTTTCCCGCGATAGCCCGACCGCAAGCGGTCGGGCGTCCCCTTGGTCCGTCCGACGGCGGGGTCACTCCTTCGCGACTTCGACGTTCCTTGCGAAGGCTATTTTCCCCTCGACGGCTTTGCCCTGGGGCTTGGGCTTGGGGAAGTACCAGGCGGCGTCGGCGTTGATCTTGCCGTCGACGACGATGTCGTAGAAATGGGCCATGCCCAGCCACGGGTCGGGCCTGCGCGACACGGACGGGCGGAAGAACTCCATGCGCAGCGACGACTTCGGGAAGTAGTAAGCGCGCTCCACGCGCACGGTCTTGTCGCTGAGCGCCAACAGCTTCCCGTTCCAGATCGCCTTCATCATCCCGGCATTCTAGCGCATATGGTCGCGCATCGCCTCGCTGCGCGCGGAGCGGCGCAGCTTCTGGATGGCGTCGCGCTGGATCTGCCTCACGCGCTCGCGCGAGATGTGGAAGGCGCGCCCGATCTCCTCGAGCGTGCGCTCGTCCTTGCCGTCGAGGCCGTAGCGCATCGACAGGACCAGCTCCTCGCGCGGCTCCAGCGTGGCCAGCCACTGCTTCACGCCGTGGCGCCGCTGCTCGTCGTCGGTGTCCTGGTTGATCTCGGGCGACTGGCGGTCCTCGAGGAACTCCTCGAAGGTCGCCTCGCGGTCCTCGCCCACGGCCGCGGTCAGCGACACCGGCTCCTGCATGGTGCGCAGCAGGTCCTCGGCGCGCTTCACGGAGACGCCCAGGCGCGCGGCGTACTCGCCCGCCCCGGGATAGCGGCCGTGCTCGCGCATGTAGTCGCGGCCGACCTTCTTCACCTTGGCCAGCTCGTCGAGGTGGTGGGCGGGCAGGCGCACGGCGCGGTCCTTGTCCCCGATGGCGCGCGCGATGGCCTGGCGTATCCACCACGTCGCGTAGGTCGAGAAGCGGAAGCCGCGCGACCAGTCGAACCTCTCGATGGCGCGCATGAGGCCCAGGCTCCCCTCCTGCACCAGGTCGGAGAGCTCCATCGAGTCCGCCGTGAAGCCCTTGGCGATGGACACCACCAGGCGCAGGTTCGCGCGCAGGAGGTCGAGCCGGCACGACTCCGCGCGCTCGTCGAGCGCCGCGACGCGGTCGGCCAGGGCGAGCGTCTGCACGGGCGGGAGCGGCAGCGGGTCGTGGGGACCGCCCTCGCGCAGGCGGCGCGCCTGGTCGAGGATGCGGTTGGCCAGGCGGCGCGTCTTGTCGTCGTGGAGGCCCAGCGCCGCCACGCGTCGGGCGAAGACGGCGTCGGAGACGCCGCGCTCCGAGCGCGCCAGCGCGAGGACCTTGCGGCGCAGCGCCGCCACCCTGACCGCCCCCGCGCGCCCGCGCGGCAGCAGCTCCTTGGCGCTCATCTCCCCGGTCCTCAGCAGCTCCGCCCAATGGCGCAGCTGCCGGCGGGCGAACGCGGAGCCGAGCACCAGGGCGCGCAGCTCCTCGCGGGCGGCCTCGAGCTCCTTGACGAGGCGGGTCTCGTCCTTGCGGCTGAGGAGAGGCGTCTGACCCATCTCCGTCAGGTACTGACGGAAGGAATCATGCGTCCGGATCGTGTCGTTCATACGGGCTCTCCCCCCGCCGGAGGCGGGACGTCGGCCCGGTCGGCGCCGGGCGGGAGCCGCGTGGCTGCGCGGCGGCTCATGGGAAGGCGTGCGGACGACTTTCCTACCCCTATATAGAACCATGCCCGCATCAAAAAATAGTTAAATCCGGGTCGATGGCATCCCCTCTCCGCCTCGCCGTCTGCGGCGCCACCGGGCGCACCGGCTCGCGCGTCGCCGCGCTGGCCGCGCTCGACCCCCGCTTCCGGCTCGTCGAGCGCGTGGACTCGGCGCGCGCCAAGGCCTTCGAGAACGAGGTCTCGGGCTGCGACGTCGTCGTCGACTTCTCCGTGCCCGACGCCTCGGTGCGCTTCGCCGCGGCCTGCGGCCGCGCGGGGGTCCCGGTCGTCATCGGCACGACGGGCCTCACCGACGTGCAGAAAGCCCAGGTCGCCCGCGCCGCCTCGAAGACCCCCGTCTTCCTCGCGCCCAACTTCAGCCGCGGCGTGACCCTGCTGCTGCACCTGGCGCGAGAGGCCGCGCGCCTGGCGCCCGACCTCGACCCCGCCATCGTCGAGACCCATCACAAGACGAAGAAGGACGCGCCCTCCGGCACGGCCCTGCGCCTGGCGCAGGCCGTCATGGAGGGCCGCCGCGCCAAGGACGCGGTGCCCACCTCCAGCCTGCGCCTGGGCGGCGTCGTCGGGGACCACGCGCTGACCTTCGCCGGACCGCACGAGACGCTGGAGCTGACGCACCGCGCCCAGTCGCGCGACCTCTTCGCCGCCGGCGCGCTCGACGCGGCGCTGTGGGTCGCCAAGAAGAAGCCCGGCCTTTACGACATGCTCGACCTCATGGGGCTCAAATGAAGGCCGCCTGGAAGGGCTTCACCGACCTCTTCACGGACGACGACCCCGCCGAGCCCCGCTACGACCCCGTCCACCTGGCCGGCGTGCTCGTCGCGACCCAGGTCGTCGTGGGCGCCCTGTTCTGGCTGCTGTGGGCCCTGCTCGTCTACGAGGGCGGGCTCGCCATGAAGCTCGGCGCGCTCCTCTCCGGCCCGCGCGACGCCGAATCCCTGCGCGGCCTGTGGGGCAACCTCTCGGCGCTAGCCCTGACGGCCGGCGCCGTCGTCGCCCTCCACCGCCTCGACCGCCGGAAGTAGGCCCGCGATGAAGCCCGTCACGGCGCTGCTGCTGCTGGGCGCGAACCTCGGGGACCGCGCGCGGACTTTGCGGCGCGCCGTCGCGGCGCTGCGGAGGCTCGAGGGCTGCAGAGTGGAGAAGGTCTCCCGCCTCTACGAGACGGCGCCCGTCGGCCCCAGCGACGAGCCCTATCTCAACGCCGCCGTCCGCCTGCGCACGACCCGCACGCCGATGGGCCTGCTCGTCGAGTTCAAGTCCCTGGAGGCCGCCGCGGGCCGGCGCCCGGGCGCGCGTTGGAGCGCCCGGCGGCTGGACGTCGACCTCGTCAGCCACGGGACGGTCCGGCTGCGCACGCCCTGGCTGACGGTGCCGCATCCCCTCATGGCGCGCCGCGCCTTCGCCGCGGCGCCGCTGGCCGACGTCTCGACCGCCTGGCGGCGGCTCCTCCATGCTATGAAGCCCGGCCCGGGAAAGGTTAAAATCCACCATGGCCGACCGTAAGACGCCCCCCAAACCCGTTGCCGCTTACGCGGCAGCTGATAGACCGGTCACCGTGGCGACCTTGCTCGACATGAAGCGCAAGGGCCTGAAGATCGCGATGCTGACGGCCTACGACTACCCCACGGCGCGCATCGCCGAGGAGGCCGGCGTGGACGTGGTCCTCGTCGGCGACTCCGTCGGGATGACCAAGCTCGGCTACGACAGCACCTTGCCGGTCACCGTCGAGGAGATGCTCCATCACGTCAAGGCGGTGCGCCGCGGCCTGACGCGCCCGCTCCTCGTCGCGGACATGCCCTATCTCTCCTACGAGATCGACATCAAGGAGGCCGTCCGCCACGCGGGCCGCTTCCTGAAGGAGGGCGGCGCCCACGCGGTGAAGCTCGAGGGCGGCATGGACGTCGCGCCCGCGGTCAAGGAACTGCTCAAGGCGAACATCCCCGTCGTCGGCCACCTCGGCCTCACGCCCCAGGCCGTGCACCGCCTCGGCGGCTACAAGGTCCAAGGCCGCAAGCCCCAGGACGCCGAGCGCATCGTCACCGAGGCGCGCATCCTCGAGGGCGCCGGCGCCTGCGCCGTCGTGCTCGAGTGCGTGCCCGCCGACCTCGCCAAGGAAGTGACCCGGCGGCTCACCATCCCCACCATCGGCATCGGCGGCGGCCCCCACTGCGACGGCCAGGTCCTCGTCAGCGACGACCTCCTGGGCCTCACCGAGGGGCCGCCCACCAAGTTCGTGAAGCGCTACGCCGACCTGCGCGGGCAGGCCCTGAAGGCCTTCTCCGAGTACTGCAAGGACGTCCGCGACGGCGCGTTCCCCGGCCCCGAGCACTCGTTCACCTCCCAGGCATGACCCTCGGCGTGGTCGTCGCCGCCGTCCTCCTCACCGTCGTCGGCGGGGCGTTGGCCGCCAGCTGGTGGGGCGCGGGCCTCATCCG
>CAZTZW010000258.1:0-4749 GCA_964618085.1 uncultured Elusimicrobia bacterium | reverse complement strand
GCCGATAGTCATGTGCTCGCCATCAGTGTTCAGGAAGCGGGCTTTCCAGCCATCGGTTGTCCTGCTGATACGTAGATGCCTTAGAACATCAAACTGGACGGCTTTCGCTGACTTGGCGCGATCTCGTAACGCGGCTGCCAATTCCAATCGATCAATAATACGAGAGCCCGGATAGCGACGGTTCACCTCATCCGAAGAGCCCCACCAAGCCGTTATGCTGCCGAGCGGGACTCCGAGCTGGAGCGATTGATCGTCGAGGAATTTAGCGGCCTGAGGCGAGATCGTCTCCAGGCCACCTCGAGTATCTTGGCGATGCAGAATCGCGGCTCGCCCCCCGGCTCGGGCAAAGGCGATGGCCGTGGCGGCTCCAGCTACCCCGCCACCGACGATGAGCACGTCGAAGTCGCGGCTATTTCTGCTCAACGTACTCCTCGCCTTCTAGAACAAGGAAGCTAAGCTCGCTCCAGCGAGTTCGCATTTGCTCGAAGCGGGTGAGGTTGGTGATGTCATCGCCGTCCTCGGCAGACTGGTCCTCGCGGGCCGCGTCGAAAGGCTCGACCCATCGGCGCAGAGCGGATTCCGCATTCGGACGGATATCATCCGGCCGTTGCGCGGTCCACCACATGTATTCGATGGGCTCTTCCGCGCCCTCGGGTGTGTGGTCCTCTTTGTGGCAGTCGTAGAAGTCCGCAGTCCACGGCTGCGCCATTTGCTGGGAAAAGAACCCCGCTCCAAGGGTTAGGGGACCAAACGCTAAGCCCGCATCTTTCAGCCGGAACGCGGCTCTGTAGAGGGCAGTCTCGCGGATCAGCCAACCGACTTCGATCCCGGGAAAGAACGGGCCGCCAACGCAATTCTCCATTGCGGCGATCTCGAGGCCATGTGGTGTGATTTCAGCTGCATTGGGAATGGGGGCGAACCGCACATCTCCACCGTGCGGCCAGTCCGATTTGAAGCGCCCTTCGGCCCACGCCTTTAGAAGCGCGTATTGCACGCGTGTTTGGCTTAGGAACGCTCGCGCGCTCGGAGCGGCGCGCTTCCCACTCTCGAATTCGTCGAGGCTCGCGAAGTCGTCGCCGAGTCCACGCGGCATCTTGTACCAGTCCGGTACTTCTGAATTGGGATCCCGCATGAACTTGAAAATCCGGGTGCGCAGGTTGGTCTCGGAGAGATTCGAAAGACGGACCCAGTCCGAAAGACTGGCATGGTAGGCCGGCCGAGCGGAGGCGTGGGTGTCCCTCGCCCCAAGGGCGCGGGCGAGAATGGGATAGATGTGCTGGGTAAAGGACGGCGTATAGGCAGCAGAGAAGTCGTTCGTGGCGGGTTGCCACGCCTCTTGCTGTGCGACCAGGTCCTTGAGCATAGGATCATTCCCGGCCCGAGCGTCGAGCTTGAATCTAACCGCGATATCCCAGGCCGTGTCGTAGAGACTGACGACATTACCTAGGCCGGGCGCGAAATCGGGCGGGCCGACGATGATCCAAGCCTGTTCAGCATCTACCACCGACCCATCGGGCAAAGTCACCTGAGCGCGAATGGTTCCATCGGAGGCGTCGTCGAACCAGGTGTCGTTGTTCGCATACTCATCGATCTGCGGTGGCTTCGCGGCGCTGGATGCCGTGTTCCCCTGGCCTCCGAGAAACAGCAGGCGTCCATCGGGTTCCATCTGGATCTTCCCGAGGTTCTTAATGGGGGCCGGCGTCGCAGTGTCGATAAGGTCCACCGTGGCTCCGGGTTCGGAAACGCTTCGCTCGCCCGGATCGATCTCCAATGCCCTGCGATTAGAGACGCCGGCATTTCGAAGGTTGAGGCGCTGTGGCTGCCCGCGACCGCGCAGTTCTTTCTCGACCTTGTCGGCGGGCTCAGTGGCTCGTCCTGCATACGGAGGGTTGGTTTCTGTCCCGCGTTGGCCGTTGAAGGTGAAGAATGAGCTCTTCCGGTTCGCGACGTGAACTCGCCACTCGATTCTCCGCGCCTCGGACAGGGTGATCTCCTTCGTTGGGTTTCCGGCATCATCGAACTCGAAAATCCGGAAACGGGCTGCCTGTCGTTTTACACGGCCGGCGGAGTCCTTGAAAGGCTCGAATTTGCCAGTGCCGATGTTCCAGTTCGCGGGGATTCCAGGGGTCTCGGGGCCGATGAAGAATTCTTCAGAATTGCCCATGCGGGCGACGCCGATCGACGGATAGATTCTATATGTAGGCATTAGTTTGACCTCACTCCAGGCTCTTTAAGAAGGCGTCGAGTTCTGCGATTTCTTGAGGCGAAAGAGTTCTATCCGGCGGCATCTTGAATCCAGGTATCTTGCCCTGCGACCTGCTCGGCGTCAGTCGCTGGCGTATCATCCCAGACCGGTCCACAACGGCTTGCCTGTCGAATACGGAAAAGCGGACGGAGCCGTGGCAGCGGAAGCAGAACTGATTTAGCATGCGCAGGCCGTTCTTCTCGGAATCCTTCCAGGTCCGCGCGCCGCCGATCGAGATCCCACGGTCGATGATATCCGCGTGGGAATCCTTCGAGGAATGGATCTCGAGCCATTTCCGAGCGGTCTGGGTCTCGAAGGAGTCGTGATGTACGAGGTTGTTCTGGCGGAGGGCCTCTTCGTTGAATTGGCGTATGACGTCCATGGCGCGAGCGAATTCGGGAGAAGTCGGGTCGTTGGTCCCGGCATCGAAGAGGAGGGGGTCGGTAACGCCCGCAAAGTCGTCGTTCAGGCGATCGAACCAGTGGTCCGTGTCGAGGTAGTTGACCATGGGGGGACGCAGGTTTCCGGGGCTGCCATGACAGGCATTGCACCCGTTGGGTACGAAGTATTTCCTCGTCTCACAGCCGGTGAGGCCGGCGTCAAAGAACGCGTCGAGGGCCAGCGATAGCTTCCCTTGCGTGTCGAAGTCCATCCAATACAGACGGTTCTTGCGAGAGGGCGCCAAGAGCATGACCTGCGTGTTGGCTGAGCGAGTCTTATAGGCGGCGGCGCCGCTTTCGCCAAAGAAGTTGAAGAGGATGACCACGGACTCGATGCCGGTCTTGCTGGCCGCAGAGTCGGGACGCGTGCGCAGGCGAACGAGTTTGCGCCAGCCAGGCGTCGGTTTTCCCGTCGCGACGCAGGCGATCTTCGGCGCAAAGAACCGGGCCGCAAGGATGTCCCCAGCTCGAAGGTTGGCTCCTGCCAGTCCCCGCGCCGAGACGCACGGACCGCCCTCATTGCAGGCGCTGACGCTGTTGGTGTTCATGAGGACCTGCGGATCGAGAGTTTCAAGCTGCTCGGCCTTGAGTGGATAGCCTGCGAAGGAGATGAGGCCGGTTAGGGAACTGGTAGACGAGGTGTCCACCCCGAACTCAGATGTCAGCGACTGATAGTAGTTCAGGGCCTCGCGTTCTGAACCGGGCGTGATCGCTTCCAGGCTGACGGAGGCAGCAATCGTCGTGGCCGGCAGCAATAGCGTAACGATAAGGACAGCGATCATTTTCAGCGGCTGTTCGGGCTTCATGAGTTCTCCAATGGGATTACTGCTGCACCTGAATCATTGAGCGAAGGCTGAGATTTTCGACCTGCCACTTATTGCGGATCTTAACGGCCATTTCGTTGTAGACCGGAGCTTTCTTTTCCGGATCCGCGATTGTGACCAGTAGCGAGAATTTCTGCGAGCGCTGATTCGCAGTGTGTCGTGAAAGTAACCTCACCCTGAGGCACCACCGCTCGCCCGCCTGGCCCCGTTTGCCCATGCTCCCAAAATAGGTCCTGACCGGAGCCCATTTCCGCAGCGTCTGGATTTGGTAGGCCTCGTAGAGTTGTCCCGGATCTTTGTGCTCGGGTGGCACGAGCCCTTTGAAAGCCGATTTTGCGGGTTTGTCGCCCTTCGCCGGCTGGGTCCGGTATACTCCGAACCCCGCGTCGATGTGAGACTCGCAATATTCGGTCCCCCATTGGGAGCCGCGAGAGGGGGCGAAGGCCACGGTCATCCAGATGTTGCCGAAATAGCGGCCTCCTCGGATGAGGGAATCGGGGTACGGAAAGTTATCCCATTCGAGGAAGTAGCCCGGTCGCAGCGCATCTTCAAAGACGAGGGTGGAGGCCCAGGGCGGGCATTCCAATGATGTCGATAGTGGTCCCGGGACGCCGAAGCCGATGAAGTTCTCTTCGCGATCTTTGACGCGGCCGCCGGTTACTGGATGGCGAGCATGATGCGTCAAAATTCCGCGGGCCAGGACTGGGCTCGGCGTGGGGGTAATCTGATGATAAAGGTTCGCCAGAGCGCGGGAGACGAGCGGGGCCGAGAAACTCGTGCCCATGTTTTGAACGACCCCGTCGTCGCCGACCGACTGAACGCCGAGTTGCTCCACGCCGTCACGCGTGCAAGTTCCGCCGTAGTGGACGAGGTCGGGTTTGATGATGTAATTCGGACCTGCGCCATGCCGCGAAAACGCGGAGGGCTCCCCATTCTGTGGGCCGTTATTCTTGTGGGAGCGATGGGCCACGGAACCGACTGTGATTCCGAGGAGGCTGTCGGCCGGCGTCGTGATTCGCCCCTGGGTTAACTCGGCTCCCTGGCGGGGATAATCGAGCAGCGGCATCGTGGTGTAATTCCCGGCGCTGATCACGAAGGACACGTTGTATTTCTCTTGGAGCTCATCGAGCGCCATCGCAAAGGTCGAGAATTCGTCGAGCGAGCACACTTCGTTTGTGCCCATCGAAATATTCCAGACCTTGATGTCGTTCGCGTGTGCCTTGAGGGCGGTTTCTAAGTC
>CAZTZW010000257.1:0-4758 GCA_964618085.1 uncultured Elusimicrobia bacterium | reverse complement strand
GGTATTCCTCTCCATGGTCCGGCGCGTCGCCGGCGACTCGGTCCTCGCGGTCCAGGCGGCGCAGGCCGCGCTCGGCGCGGCGACGTGCGCGCTCATCGTCTGGGGCGCGGGAGCCTGGCTGCCTCCGGGCGCGGCGCTGGCGGCCGGCTGGGCCGCGGCGTTCTACTTCGGCCTGTTCTCCCCCTCCGCGCGCGTGCTCACGGAGACGCTGTACGCCTTCCTTCTCGCGGCGTTCTTCGCCGTCTGGTACCGCTGGCGAGGCCGCGACGTCGAGGCCGCCGCGCTCGGGGCGGCGGGCGCCGCCCTCTACCTCGTCCGTCCCGAGGGCCTGCTCGCGGGAGCGGCGGCGGCCGCGGCCGGACCCTACCTGCGCAAGGGCTGGCGCGCGCGTCACTCCGTCATCGTCGCGGCGTGCCTCGCGGCGGCCGTGCTGGGCTGGGGCCTGCGCAACCGCGCGGTCCTGGGGACCTTCCTGCCGGGCACGACCATGACCGGCTTCCACCTGAGCACGGCGCTCCCTCGCACCATGGGCCTGCGCCTGGGCCACGGCGATGCGACGGTCGCTCCCGCCACGGCGTCCGGCGAGCTCGAGCGCGACCGCGAGTACCGCGCGCGCGCGCTGGCTGCCGTGAAGGCGGCCCCGCCTCACAAGGTCGCGCTCGCCTGGTTCTTCAACGTCCTCTCCATCTACTATCCGTTCCTGCCAGGCTACGACCTGACCTTCGTCCTGCTGGCGCCCTTCGTCCTGCGCGGCCTGCTCTCGCGCCGTCCCGAGGTCCTGCTCCCGGCGTTGCTCATCGCTGCCTGGACGGCCCTGTTCGCGGTCGCGGGCGGGGCCGAGTCGCGCTACCGCCAGCTCCTGGCTCCCCTGCTCGTCTGGCTCGCGGCCGCGGGCTGGGCGGGCTTCCTCGAGTCGCGGGGCCCGGCACGGGCGGGCCGGGCGGTCGCCTTCTGGGCGGCGCTCAACGGGCTGGTCCTGGCGTTCGCCCCGCGCGCGAGAGAGACGCTCCTCTGGCTTCGCGACCTGCTCTGGAACTGAGAAAGGGGACAGGTACCTAGCTCAGTTTTTATAGAAACTGAGCTAGGTACCTGTCCCCTTTCTCAGTTCTCAGTCCTTAGAGGTAGAAGTCGCGGACCCAGCGGTGCTGGGCGATCTTCGCGAGCTCGGGAGCGTCGAAGTAGCGGCCGTCGGCGGCGCGCGCGTTGAAGGTGACGTGCGAGACGCGGCGCATGCCCGGGATGACGGTGGACACCGCGTCGTAGCTCAGCGCGAACTTGAGCGCGGCGGCCGCCAAGGTCTCGGCTTTGGGGCCGATGACGGCGCGCGCCAGGTCGTCGGCGCGGCGGCAGGTCTCGGCGAGCCGCTCGCCTCCGAAGTAGTGCGAGCGGAAATCCTCGGGTTCGAAGCGGGTCTCGCGGGTGAGCGTGCCCGTCAGGCTGCCCTCGTCGAACGGGCAGCGCACGATGACCCCGACGCCCTTCTCCTTGCACAGCGGCAGGAGCTTGTCGGCGGCGCGCTGGTCGAACATGTTGAAGAGGACCTGGACGGCGTCCACCAGGCCCGACTTGACCAAGGCCAGAGCGCTCTCGGGGTCGTCGTTGTTGATCGAGACGCCCCAATGGCGGACCTTGCCCTCTTCCTTGAGGCGGCCCATCTCCTCGGCCAGCGCGGGCCACAGCGGGTCCTTGAGCCACTCGTCGTGCCAGACGTGGAACTGGAACAGGTCGAGGCCCTCGCCGCCGAGGTTGCGCAGCGAGCGCTCCGCGCTCAGGCGCACCCACTCGACCGGGAACACGAGCCCCAGGCGAGCGCGCGGATGGCCGGGCCACTCCATGTTCTTAGGCGGGACCTTGGTGGAGACCACGCCGCGGCGGCCGGCGTCCTTGAAGGCGCGGGCGATGAGGCGCTCGGAATGGCCGGCCCCGTAGGCGTAGGCCGTGTCGAAGTAGTCGACGCCGGCGTCGAGCGCGGCGCGCAGGGCGGCCAGCGACTCATGGTCGTCGGTCTTGCCCCACATCGACTTGCCGATGCCCCACCCGCCGAAGCCGATCTCGGAGACGGAGAGGCGCGTGGACCCCAAGGTCCGGTGCGGGAGCTTCAGCGCGGTCTCGCTGGTGGCCACGTTCCTTTTATAGCAGTTTTACTCGGAGACCTTCACCTGGAGGCCGGTCGAGCCGATGACGTCGGCGACGGCCTCGCAGCGCTCCCGGACGCCCTTGTAGACGACCGCGGAACCCTTGGTGTGGACCTCGTTGGATATCTCGCGGGCGCGGGCCAGCGAGCAACGGGTGGCCTGGACCACCAGCCGCTCCACCTCGTCGAAGCTGTGGCAGTCGCAGTTGAAGAGGACGACGCGCCAGCCTCCGGAGCCGAGCGTGCCGTCGTCGACCCGCTCCTCGACCTCGGCGGCGCCTTTCACGGCCTACTTGCGGACGGCGACGGCCATGCCTTCGCCGGTGGGCAGCATCGCGCAGGACGAGAACAGACTCTCGTCCGTCAGCAAGGTCAGGCACTCGCGCATGCGCGGCGCCTTGGGCGCGTCCTCATCGGACGCCGGGAGGTCGGTGCGGTGCAGCTTGCCGAACAGGTAGGCGTTGTCGCAGACCACCAGCCCGCCGGAGCGCACGTTCTTGACGGCCCAGCGCGCGTAGTCCGGGTAGCCGGGCTTGTCGGCGTCGATGAAGCAGAGGTCGTAGGGGCCGTGCTTCTCGAGGGTCGGCAGCACGGCGGAACCGGCGCCGATGTGGACGGTCGCTTTATCCGCGACGCCCGCCTTCTTCAGGTTCTCTTTCGCGACGGCGGCGTGCTTCGGGTCGTACTCGATGGTGTCGAGACGCCCGCCTGCCGGGAGCGCGCGCGCCATCCAGGCCGCGGAGTAGCCGGCGAGCGTGCCGACCTCGACGACCTTCTTGGCGCCGATGACCGTGACCAGGAAGTGCAGGATGCGGCCCTCATCGGGGCCGACGTTGATGGCCGGGATGCCGTGCGACGTGGTCTCCGTGCGGATCGCCTTCATCGTCGCGTCCTCTCGGCCGATGAGATCCGTGACGAAATCGAGGAGCGCCGGGGCGCGGTATTTCGTATCGCCGGCGGCGGCGTGTCCGGCCATCAGAGCCCCACCCACTGGAAGACGATCCACTTCTCCACGGCCTCGATGCTCTCCCCCTCGCGACGCAGGCGGTAGCGGCGGCGCAGGGCGCGCTCGTCGCGGTTCACGGCCTCGCGCTCCACCGCGAGCAATCCGACGCGCTCCTGGCGCCGCAGGAAATCCGCGAAGGCCAGGGCGTCGGCCACCGCGGCCGCCTCTCCCTTGGGCGAGCAGGCGGCGGCGTGGGCCAGGAACAGGGCGCGGTAGCGGGTGCCTAGAAGGCGCACGGTCTGGGGCAGATGGCGGGCGGTCTTCCAGAGCCTGGTGACGGGCTCGGGCGTCTCGACGGGTGTCATGGCCGCAGAGTAGCAAAGCGAGCGCCGCTCCATCCAGCCGGTTGAGCGAGCGCCGGGCACCCCCTGATATACGGGGCGGGTCCTGTCGCCCTTCGTCACGACGCCTGCGGGCGCCGCGAGAGCCCCTATCGCCCAGCTATGACGCACTCAGAAAACCGCGGCGTCCTCGGCGCCATGACGAAGGACGCCACCCGCCCCTTTAGAGGATGCCCGGCGCTCTTAGGCAACCCTCACGATGGCGTACGGGATTTCCTCTTGCCCCCCATCGAGTCCTCTTGGCTGGCGCTTCGCGCCCTCTAAAAGAACGGCAAGAATGAGGAGTTCTTTTATAGCTCTCTCCCTGATATGCCGTTTCCCTATGACCCAGGCGGCGCGGCGGCTTCGATACGGTCGGGTGACGGGTCGACGCGCGCGCTGAGGACGCCGCGGGGGTTTCCCCAGGTCGTCATAGCTGGGCGATAGATGCCTCCGCGGTCGCCCGGAGGCGCGCGCGGCGAGCCCGGCAGGACCCGGCCGTATCGAAGCCGCCGCGCCGCCGGAGATGGGGCTAAGTGAGCTCAGGAGGGCCCTGTGGACATGTGGATAAGTCGGCGGATAGTCATCCGTCCGTCATGTAGTGCCAGGCATTGAATGATGTAGCACCGTCGAGCGGAGCGTCATTAAACTCAGGCACTTGACCGGGCCGAACGGCCTATGATAGGATAGGCCTCCGGCTCCGCAAGTCGTAGGTCGTACGGCCGGGAATGTTGGGCCTAATGGGTGACCCCTCTCGCCGAGCTCCCCAGGCCAGCCGCCGGCTCATCGCCGGGGCGCTGGCGCTGTGCCTCCTGACCCCGGCCCCGGGCTCGGCCGCGACGCTCCGCCGCGCCGTCTCCCCCTCCCCGACGCCGCCCGCGACCGGCTTCGACGCCTTGCGTGACGCGCTCACTTCCAGCGGGTGGGCCCCGGCCGGCACGGTGGTCCTGGGCGCCGCGCCGCCGCTCGCACCGGCCGCGCCGTCGGGTGTCGCCGTCTCCGCGGGCGTGCTTCCTCAATACGCCGCCCTGCGCTACGCCCTGGAGGCTCCCGAGCCCAAGGCGGGCGTCGTCCGGGCCAAGGCCGCCGCGTTGGCCGAGGCGGCTCCCTCGGCCGCGGACTGGGTCGGACTGCACGTGCTGGGGCCTCTGCTGGGCGCGGACGACGCCGCGTCCTTCCCGGCGCCCGCGTTGACTTCGGCGCGCGCGGCGCTGCCCGCTCTGGGCGCCGCGGTAGGCTTGCGCGGCGACATCGCGCTCGCGGCGCCGCCGGAGGTCGCTGAGCGGCGCGCGCTCGCC
>CAZTZW010000256.1:0-4759 GCA_964618085.1 uncultured Elusimicrobia bacterium | reverse complement strand
GAGCAAAGCGCGCCCCTCGGCCTCGGGCCCCTGGTCCATCGCGCGAAGCTCCGTGTCGCGCGGCAGGGGCGGGTGACGGAGGAAGAAGGTGAGCCAGCGGCCCAGCACCGCCGTCGCGCGGTCCACCGCCTCGGGGAACTCGGGGAAGCGGGCGTCGAGGTCGTAGCTTCCGAGGAAGGCCGCCTCGCCCGCCTTGAGCTCCACCGCGCGCGCGGTCAGACTCGCCTCCGGCAGGACCACGCGGTAGCGGGTCCCGCGCGCGGGGAAGGACGCGGAGACCAGCGCGTAGCGGCCGGGGGGGAGGTCGAAGAAGTAGAAGTAGCCGTCCTTGGCGTAGCCCGACGCGGCGCCGGGCCCGTCCTGCGGCCGCCCGTCGGGGGCGAGCTTGACGACCACGCCGGCCGTCGCCTCGTCTCGCAGGAAGCGCAGCACCGCCCCGCGCGTCACGACGCGCGCCGTCAGCATGCCGTGCTCCAAGGTCGAGGGCCGCGGCGGCGCCGTCGCGCAGGCTCCGAGGAGCAGGAGGAGCGGAGCGAGGCGTCGCATCGGCGAAGTATAGCCTCCGCCCGCGACGGGCGCAAGGCGCGCCCGCTGTAGTATAATCGCGGCGTGGAAGCCTTCGATTTCGAGCAGATGGCCAAGGACATCGTCATGGCCACCCTCAAGGACACCCAGCCCCTCGACATCCCGCCGGCCGCGGCCGAGGTCGTCCGCAAGATCGTCGTCTCCGGCGTGACCAGCACGTCGGCCAAGCAGGACCCCCGCCGCACCGTCACCGACGCCTGCCGCGGCGCCATGGGCGGACTCCTGCTCCTCGAGAAGGAGCTGCCCGCGGCCGCCGTCGCCGTCCTCGCCGAGACCGCCGCCATCGCCAACGAGCTCAACCTCGACCCCGTCGAGGTCATGACCTGGTCCATCGAGGGCATCGCGCCCGTCTGCCACATGGCCGGCGCCCCCGTGGAGAGCGCGGCCCAGGACCTCATCGAGGCCAAGTTCATGGGCGCCGGCGAGGTCTTCGGCAACGCCTGCCGGACGGCCGGCGCTTAGCGCCTCGCATGCGCGTCGCCCTCGCCCAGGTCGACGCGACGGTCGGCGACCTCCGCGGCAACTCCGAGCGCGTCCTCTCCGCCCTCGACGAAGCTTCCCGCCGCGGCGCGCGCCTGGCCGTCTTCCCCGAGCAGACCCTCGGCGGCTATCCAGCGCTCGACCTGTGGGAGGAGCGCGGCTTCGCCGAGGCCAACGAGAAGGCGCTGGCGGCTCTCGCCAAGAAGGTGCGCGGCACCGCGGCGCTCGTCGGCTTCGTGTCGCGCAGCGAGGGCAAGGTCGGCAAGCCCGCGCGCAACTCCGCGGCGCTGCTCCATGAAGGAAAAGTCGTGGCCGTGCGGCATAAGACCTTGCTGCCGACCTACGACGTCTTCGACGAGGCCCGCTACTTCGAGCCCGCCGACAGCAACAAGCCCATCGTCTGGGCCGGCCGCCGCCTCGGCGTCACCATCTGCGAGGACGCCTGGGCCAAGGACCCCTCGACCTCGCGGCGGCTCTACGACGTCGACCCCGTGGCGGCGCAGGCCAAGGCCGGCGCGGACCTGCTCCTCAACCTCTCGGCCTCGCCGTTCCTGCGCGGGAAGACCGAGACGCGCAAGAAGCTCCTGGCCGAGCACGCCAAGCGCCTGAAGCGCCCGCTGTTCTACTGCAACGCGGTCGGCGGCAACGACGAGATCGTCTTCGACGGCGGCAGCCTCGCCTACGACGCGAAGGGGAAGCTCCGCGCCCGCGCGGCCTTCGCGGCCTCCGACCTGCTCGTCATCGACGCGGACAACTGGGAAGGCGCGACCCTGGCGCCGGAGCCGTCCGCCATCGGGCAGGTGGGAGACATCCTCACCCTCGGCATCAAGGACTTCGCCGCCAAGTGCGGCCTGCAGACCGCCTTCATCGGCCTCTCCGGCGGCATCGACTCGGCCGTCGTCGCCGCGTTGGCCGTGCGCGCTCTCGGCCCCCATCGCGTGGTCGGCGTGTCCATGCCCTCGGCCTATTCCTCCCGCGGCTCCATCGAGGACGCCCAGGCCTTGGCCAAGAACCTGGGCATCGTGCTGCGCTCGGCTCCCATCAACCACGTCTACCAGAGCCTGCTCGGGGTCCTCGGCGCGGAGTGGGGGAGCGGCGCGCCCGACCTCGCCGAGCAGAACCTGCAGGCGCGCGCGCGCGGCGTGATCCTGATGGGCCTGGCCAACAAGGCGCACCGCGGCTTCGTGCTGACCACCGGCAACAAGAGCGAGCTGGCCGTGGGCTACTGCACGCTCTATGGCGACATGTGCGGCGCGCTGGCCCCGCTGGCCGACTGCCCCAAGCGCCTGGTCTACGACCTCGCCGGCTGGCTCAACGCGGACCGCCAGCTCGTGCCCGCGGCGACCATCTCCAAGGAACCCTCGGCCGAGCTCAAGCCCGGCCAGAAGGACCAGGACGACCTGCCGCCTTACGACCAGGTCGACGACGCGCTGGAGGCCTGGGTGCAGGACCGCCTCGAGCCCGGCCGCGTCGCCAAGCTCGTCGGAGACCGCAAGACCGCCGAGACCTTGCTCGACCGCATGGACTGGTCCGAGTTCAAGCGCCGCCAGGCGCCGCCCGGCCTGAAGATCTCCGGCAAGGCCTTCGGGGTCGGCCGGCGCATGCCCATCGCCAAGGCCGGCTGGCGCGTGCGCGCCGGCCTCTAGGCCGGTTCCCTACTCGAGCGCGTCGAGCAGGCGCGGATAGTAGGCCGAGAGAGTCTCCGTCCCTTTCTCGAAGGCGTCGAGCGCCGCCGTCAGCTTCGCATGCGGCGGGCCCTTCTTGGGGCCGGGCCAGCCGTAAGGCCGCCGCTCCATGCGGCGCGCGATGGTCTCCGCCAGGCCGTCGGTCACGCCGTGATGCCCGCGCGGCCCCGCCGCGAGGCTCTTCATCGCGCGGATGCGGGTCTCGTGGCGCGCGAAGGCGGGCTCGAGGATCAGATACAGCGGCTCGATGAGGTCGAGAGGCCTCTTGGGCAGCTCGGAGCCCGCGCCCAGGATGTGGTACACCTCGAAGGGGCCTTTCACCTCCACGCCCGGTCCGCCATAGGGATACGGCGCGATGTAGGAGTGTATCTTCGCCGGGGCGTAGAGACCGGAGACGAACAGGCGCAGGCGCGCGTCCAGCGGCTCGCGCGCGTAGCGCGCCACCGCGGCGACGGGGTCCAGGCCGCCGAGCGCCCGCTCGACGCGGGCGCGCTCGGCCTCGAAAGCGCCCTCGAGCTCCGCCCAGCGCGCGGAGAAGGCCGTCTGCGCCGACAGCTCGCGCAGCCAGCCCAGGAACTCGTTGAAGTACGGGCGGCCGCCGACGGAAGCGAAGAAGTCTTCGGACAGGCCTTTCGGGTCGACGCGCCAGGTCAAAGCGGGCGGGGGGGCGAGGAACAAGGCCAGCATGCCCGAGGCCTCGAGCTCGTGACGCATCTTGCGGGCGCAGGTCTTCACCGCGGGATGCCCGCGGAAGGCGGCGAACCTCTCCGCCGCGTCCTCCAAGCCCGGCGCCGTCATCGCGCGCGGCGCGGCCAGGAGCTGGACCAGGCCGACGAGGTCCAGGGCGCGAGACGCCTCGACCGAGGTGTTCATGCGTGCGCAGTCTATCAAGTTGACGCTCCTATTGCGAAATGAGAGCATGCGAGGGATGGCGGTCGACTACAGCTTCCTGGACGCGCCTCGCCCGTCCCATACGCCGCATCCCATCCTCCCTGACCGCGCCCCCGGCGGCGACTCCGCGCGCGCCTGGGCCGAGTTCGCGGCCTTCTACCACGCGTCGCAGCTCGTCCCGCAGGCCGAGGCCGCCGCGAGCCGCGCCGTCGAGCGCGAGCCCCGCTCCGCCGCCTGGCGCGGCTACCGCGGCTTCCTGCGCACCTGCCTCAAGTACTACGCCGAGGCGGGGGAGGACCTGGACGCGGCGCTCGCTCTCGAGCCCGACGACGCGACCCTGCGCCGCTGGCGCGCCGAGGCGCTGTACATGCAGTTCCGCCTGGAGGAGGCCCTGCCCGACCTGGCCTTCTTCTCCGGCGACCGGTGGGTGGCGCAGAGCCAGTTCCGCCGCGGCATGATCCTCGCCATCGAGGGGAAGCAGAAGGAGGCCGCCGCCGTCGTCGCCGCCTTCCGCGCCCGTCACGAGAAGTCGGCGCACGCCTGGGCCGACCTCCTCGACGCCGTGCTCGCGCACTACCGCGGCGACCACGAGGCGGCCGTCTCGTCGTCGAAGAAGGCCCTCGAGGCCGACCCGCCCGCCGACGACCTTTCCCGCGTCCGCCTGTACCACCGCATCTTCAAGCTCAAGAGACATCTCGCTCAGAGGCGCCCCATGACCACCGCCGCGAAGGCCGCGAAAGACTCCGCCGAGCTGCTCCTGATGGGCATCGGCATGGACCCGCCCCAGAACCTGACCTTGGGCGCGATGGAGGCTCTGGAGCGCTGCGACGTCGTCTTCGTCAACGTCCCCGGCGACACCTTGGTCGAGCTGCTCTCGCTGTTCTGCAAGAAGCTCCTGCCCATCAACTACCGCAACGAGAAGGACGTCGACCGCTGCGGCGCGATGGTCGCCGCGGAGTGCAAGCCGGGCCGCGTCGTCGGCTACGTCACCATGGGCCACGTCATGGTCTTCGGCGCGCTCACCAACGCGCTGATGAAGCACAGCGCCAAGACCAAGGTCCGCTGCGTCGCCATGCCCGGCGTGTCCTTGATGGACAAGATGCTCGCCTCGATGGGCC
>CAZTZW010000255.1:0-4777 GCA_964618085.1 uncultured Elusimicrobia bacterium | reverse complement strand
GCGCCAGCTCGCCATCCGCCTCCGGGCGCGCGAGTCGGCCCGGCGCGACTACGATCTGCAGACCCGCGACGAGCGCCGCGGCCTCGTCACCAGCCTCGAGGTCCTCGAGTCGCTCAACCGTCTCAACGCCGCCGAGCTGAACCTGCAGAGCGCCCTGCTCACCTCCCGCCTGGCCTACGTCGCCCTCGAGATCGCCGCCGGGACGGACCCCGCCTCCCTGGAGCCGCCGCGATGATCCTCTCCGACCTCTCCATCAAGAAGCCCGTGTTCGCCTGGATGATCATGATCTGCCTCCTGCTGTTCGGGGGCATCGCCTACACGCGCCTGGGCGTGTCGCAGAACCCGGACGTCGACTCCCCGGTCGTCAACGTCCGCCTTACCTGGGAGGGCGCCGCCCCCGAGGTCATGGAGAACGAGGTCGTCGACCCCATCGAGGAGGCCCTGCTCACGGTGGAGGGCATCGGCGCCATCCGCTCGAACACCCGCTTCGGCTCGGCCAACATCACGGCCGAGTTCGGCCTCGACAAGGACATCGACGTCGCCGTCAGCGAGGTCCAGACGCGGCTGGCCCAGGCCCAGCGCAACCTGCCCCGCGACATGGACCCTCCGACCATCCAGAAGGTCAACCCCGAGGACCAGCCCATCATGTTCGTGGGCATCTCGGGGACGCGGCCGTACCGGGAACTGGCCCTGTTCGTGCGCGACCGCATCCAGGACCGCTTTCAGACTTTGCCTGGGGCGGGCGAAGTATCACTTCAAGGCTTCGTCGACCCCAACCTCCGCGTCTGGCTCAAGCGCGACAAGATGCGCGACCTGCAGATCACGGTCGACGACGTGGTCAACGCCGTCCAGACCCAGCACTCCGAGCTGCCGGGCGGCGTGCTCCAGGGCATGGCCCAGGAGCAGAACGTCCGCGTCATGGGCGAGGCGACCACGGCCGAGGAGTTCGGCCGCATCGTCATCCCCTCGCGCGTGGGCCAGGGCATCGTCTGGAAGACCATCCGCCTCAAGGACATCGCCGACATCGAGGAGGGCCTGGCCGACGTGCGGCGCATCTCGCGCGTCAACGGCGAGACCTCCATCAGCCTCGGCATCCGCAAGCAGCGCGGCTCCAACGCCGTGGCGCTCGCGCGGGCGGTGCGCGCCGAGATCGAGGAAGTCTCGAAAGAGCTCCCGGACGGCGTCAAGATCGGGCTCAATTTCGACACCACCCGCTTCATCGAGGACACCATCCACGAGCTGGTGACGACCTTGGTCCTCGCGGTGGTCCTGACCGCGCTGGTGTGCTGGCTGTTCCTGGGCTCGTGGAGCTCGACGCTCAACGTCATCCTCGCCATCCCCACGGCGCTGGGCGGGACCCTGGTCGTCATGTACTTCCTGGGCTTCACGCTCAACACCATCACTATGATGGCGATCTCGCTGGTCATCGGCATCGTGGTCGACGACGCCATCGTCGTGCTCGAGAACATCTCCCGCCACCGCGAGGAGGGCATGCCGCTGGTGAAGGCGGCCGTGCACGGCGCGCGCGAGATCACCTTCTCCGTCATCGTCATCTCCAGCGCGGTGGCCGCCATCTTCCTGCCCGTGGCCTTCATGAAGGGCCTCATCGGCAAGTTCTTCTACGAGTTCGGCGTCACCATCTCGGTCGCCGTCGGCTTCTCCCTCATCGAGGCGGTCACCTTGGCGCCCATGCGCTGCAGCCGCTTCCTCTCCGTGGGGCACGACACGGCCGTGGGCCGCTTCATGGACCGCCTCATGCAGGGCTCGGTCTCGCTCTACGAGCGCGCGCTCGGCGTCTCGCTGGCGCGGCGCTGGACGGTCGTGGCGGGAGCGACCGCGCTCTTCGCGGGGTCGCTGTTCATCGCGGGCAAGCTGCGGCGCGAGATGACCCCGACCCAGGACCAGGGCACCTTCACCGCCCGCTTCATGGCGCCTCCCGGCACCTCCTTGGCCGCCACCGACGAGGCCTTCAAGCGCATCGAGGACTACCTCCGGACGCGCCCCGAGGTCCTCAAGTGGTTCGGCAGCGTCGGCGGCATGCAGGGCGGCGAGGTCAACCAGGGCAACGTCTTCATCACCATGAAGGAGCCCAAGGACCGCCCCAAGAACAAGAAGGGCAGGCCCGTGACGCAGGAGGGGTTCATGAGCACGGTCCGCAAGGACCTCAAGAACGTCCCCGGCCTGCGCCGCGTCGCCCTCCAGGACCGCTCGCAGACCATCTCCGTGGGCGGCGGGCGCGGCTACCCCATCGAGCTCTCCGTGCGCGGCCCCGACTGGGAGAAGCTGGGCGAGTACTCCGAGACCATCCGCGAGAAGCTCCTCGCGACCGGCGAGGCCGTGGACGTGGACACGAGCTACCAGATCGGCGTCCCCGAGGTGCGCGTCGTGCCCGACCGCGAGAAGGCCGCCGCCCGCGGGGTCACCATCGCCTCCATCGCGCGCACCATCAGCTCGACGGTCGGCGGCGTGCGCGTGGGCAAGTACACCAAGGGCGGCCGCCGCTACGACATCCGCGTCAGCCTGGCCGACAAGAACCGCTCCGAGCGCGGCGACATCAGCACCCTCTCGGTGCGCAACGTCCGCGGCGAGCTCATCCCCCTCTCCGCGGTCACCGAGATCGTCAACAAGCCGACCTTGCTGGCGGTGCAGCGCGAGAACCGCGAGCGCTCGGTCACCGTGTTCGGCAACGTCGCCCCCGGCAAGTCCCAGTCCGAGGCGCTGGCCGCCGCGCACCGCATCGCCAAGGAGGTCCTGCCCGACGGCTACCGACTCGCCACGACGGGCAACGCCCAGCAGTTCGAGGAGTCCTTCAACGAGCTCATCATGGCCCTGCTCCTGGGCATCGTCATCGCGTACATGATCCTCGGCGCGCAGTTCAACAGCTTCGTCCACCCCTTCACCATCCTCCTCGCCCTGCCCTTCTCCCTCTCCGGCGCGCTCGCGGCGCTGTGGGCCACGGGCCACTCGCTCAACATGATGAGCATGATCGGCATCCTCCTGCTGATGGGCATCGTGAAGAAGAACTCCATCCTGCTCGTCGAGTTCGCCAACGCCCAGCGCGACGCCGGCCTGGGCGTGGACGAGGCCCTGCTCAAGGCCTGCCCTCTGCGCCTGCGCGCCATCCTCATGACCTCGCTGGCCATCGTGGCCGGCGCCATCCCCGCCGCCTTCGCCATCGGCCCCGGCGCCGAGCTGCGCGCCCCGATGGGCGTCGTCATCATCGGCGGGACTCTGTTCTCCACCTTGATGACCCTGCTCGTCGTCCCGTGCGCCTACAGCCTCCTCTCGCGCCTGGAGTCCTCCCAGAAGGACTCCCGCCGCGACGAAGTCCGCGAGGCCCTCGCCATGCCCCACCCCGGCGAACACTGACTCAACGAAGCTGACAAAGCACAAGGACGTCTACAAGGGGGTCAGACCCCTTGTTAAGTTTTGTCTGGACGTTTAACAAGGGGTCTGACCCCTTTGTTAAGATGGGGTATGGGCCTCTTCAAGCTCCGCTCCGACTTCAAGCCCGCCGGCGACCAGCCGGACGCCATCGACGCGCTCGAGCGGCGCTGCCGCGAGGGCGCGGCCGCGCAGACCCTGCTGGGCGTGACCGGCTCGGGCAAGACCTTCGCGGCGGCCAACCTCATCGCGCGCCTCGAGAGACCGACGCTCGTGATGACGCCGAACAAGGTCCTCGCCGCCCAGCTCTATTCCGAGTTCAAGTCCTTCTTCCCCGAGAACGCGGTCGAGTTCTTCATCTCTTACTACGACTACTACCAGCCCGAGGCCTACGTCCCCTCCACCGACACGTACATCGAGAAGGACGCCAGCCGCAACGAGAACATCGAGCGCATGCGCAACAGCGCGACCCGTTCGCTGCTCGAGCGCCGCGACGTGATCCTGGTCGCGTCGGTGTCGTGCATCTACGGTCTCGGCAACCCCGAGGCCTACCAGGGCATGGCCCTGCCGATCGCGGTCGGCGACAGCGTGCAGCGCGAGGAGCTGCTGCGGCGCCTGGCGCAGATGCAGTACGCGCGCAACAACTACGACTTCCGGCGCGGCACGTTCCGCGCGCGCGGCGACGTGATCGAGATCTTCCCGGCCTACGAGGACGACCGCGTGCTGCGGGTCGAGCTCTTCGGCGACGAAGTCGAGGCTCTGGTCGAGGTCGATCCGCTGCGCGGCGAGGTGCTGCGCGACCTCAAGCAGGCGACGATCTATCCGGCGACGCACTACGTCGCGCCGATGGAGCGGCTGCTCAAGGGTTGCGAGGGCATCGAGCAGGAACTCGAGGCGCGCCTCGTCGAACTGAAGGCCAAGGGCAAGCTGCTCGAGGCGCAGCGGCTGGAGCAACGCACGCGGCACGACCTCGAGATGCTGCGCGCCACCGGCGTCTGCAACGGCATCGAGAACTACTCGCGCTTCATGGACGGCCGCGCGCCGGGGGAGGCGCCCTTCACGTTGCTCAATTACTTCCCCGAGGACTGGGTGGTCTTCATCGACGAGAGCCACGTCACCGTGCCGCAGATCGGCGGCATGTACCGCGGCGACCGCTCGCGCAAGGAGGTGCTCGTCGAGCACGGCTTCCGGCTGCCGAGCGCGCTCGACAACCGCCCGCTGCGCTTCGAAGAGTGGGAGAAGCTCGTGCGCCAGATCGTGTTCATCTCGGCCACGCCGTCGAAGTACGAGTTCGAACAGTCCAAGGGCGCGATCGCCGAGCAGATCGTGCGGCCGACGGGCCTGCTCGATCCGGCCATCGAGCGCCGTCCGGCGGCGACGCAGGTCGACGACC